>NZ_JBWJFQ010000071.1:0-795 GCF_057784235.1 Mesorhizobium sp. CNPSo 4670
CCGTTATCAGAGGAGCCCTGTGAATGGTTTGCGTGTTAGGCCACCGACGAAGAATTCAACCATGGATGTATAATCAAACACTGGAAGGTCAGTCGCCTCTTGAACTGCAGCCGCGTATGGTCCCAGCCCGCCACACTCAAGCAAGAGCATGCCGATATCCGGCCGATCCTTCTGCAGAGTCAAGATCGCATTGACCACATCAGCCTGGACTGCCTGCACGTCTAGGTCACCATACGGCTCCAGGAAGAAGCCGGCAAATATGGGAGCGTCATCGAGTCCAAAGACAACCACCCTGTCACTGATTTCCGGTCGCACCCCAGCCGCTTTCAACATATCTTGGCTCAGTGCAGCCTTACTTGCCACGACTACGCCAAGTGCCTTGCCCTGCGGTAGCACTTGTTCAAGGAACGGAGTAAGGACAAGGCTCGACAAGAACACCGGCACATCAACCGCAGCGCGCACCGCTTCCTGGTACCGGATGAAATAGCCGCACCCAGCAGTAATCACTCGCGCACCCTCTCGCACGAGTTCTTTCGCCGCCGCAATCACAGCCGATGTTTTTTCCTCACCATCCGCCCCGAAAATGCAGGTATTGTTGAGCCCCGGTACGGTTTTATAGCGCACGGGAACGCTCCACGTGGTGGCGTTGCCGGCGTCTCCGGGGATGTACGGACGGAGACCGGGTCCCGGCATGCGATCAAGCATCAAAATGCCCACAGGTGCCCCGTGGAACGCCAATCGGGGCCTAACCCAGGACGGCCAGCGTTTTCCTTGGGCACGAGGAAAATCAGTCAT
>NZ_JBWJFQ010000072.1:0-767 GCF_057784235.1 Mesorhizobium sp. CNPSo 4670
AGCAAGTGGCCGGAAGCGGCGGCTTGTCGCGAGGCTACAGCCACGATCGCTGGTGAGATGCTTCGCCGTTCCGACCAACTCTCTGAGTTTACTCCGCAGGAACTTTCGAACCTGGTGAACGGCTTCAGCAAGTGGCCGCAAGCGGCAGAGTGCCGCCACGCCGCAACCGTTGTCGGCGGCGAGTTGCTTCGTCGCGGCCGACTCTCTGATTTCAGCAGTCAGGATCTTGCGACCCTGGTGAATGGCATGAGCAAGTGGCCGCAAGAGGAGAACACGCGTCACGCCGCGCTCACGATCGCCGGTGAGGTTAGTCGCCGCGTTGACGAGCTCTCTGGTTTTAATCCGCAGAAACTTTCGAACCTGGTGAACGGCTTCAGCAAGTGGCCGGAAGCGGTGGCGTGTCGCGAGACAATAGGCATGATCGCCAGTGAGGTCTGCCGCCGCGCCGGCCGGCTCTCTGGTTTTAATCCGCAGGACATGGGGAACTTGGTGAACGGCTTCAGCAAGTGGCCGGAAGCGGCGGCTTGTCGCGAAGCTACAGCCACGATCGCCGGTGAGGTGCTTCGCCGTGCCGACCAACTCTCTGAATTTACTCCGCAGAACCTGGCTAACCTGGCAAACGGCTTCAGCAAGTGGCCGGAACAGGCGGGTTGTCGCGAGGCCACAGCCACGATCGCCGGTGAGGTGCTTCGCCGTGCCGACCAACTCTCTGAATTTACTCCGCAGACCCTGGCTAACCTGGCAAACGGCTTCAGCAAGTGGCCGGA
>NZ_JBWJFQ010000073.1:0-766 GCF_057784235.1 Mesorhizobium sp. CNPSo 4670
CGCCGAGATAGGAATAGCGGCGCGGCGTGCCGGCCTGCGATCTTATGTGGTCGAGACAGACCGGAATGGTGAATTCGGGCCGCAGGCACAGCGCCTGACCGGTCTCGCTTTCGGTGAGAAAAATACGCCGGCGCAAATCCTCGCCGGCCATGTCGAGGAACGGATCGGCCGGCTGCAGCACTGCAACCTCGACGGCATGCGTGTTGCGCGTGGCGAAGAGGTTGATGATGTCGGCTGATATGGCGGGGTAGCGGGAGGTCATTGATCGGATGGGCGCGAGGCACCCCCCTCTGGCCTGCCGGCCATCTCCCCCGCAAGGGTGGAGATCGGCAGCTTGAGGCTCGGCGCCTCTTCTTCGACGCTGGAGATTGGCGAAAGCCCGCGCAAAATCCAATCTCCTCCCTTGCGGGGGAGATGGCCGGCAGGCCAGAGGGGGGTGTTCAAGCGCCACCTTTCGCGCGATCAGCGGCCTGCGCCGCCAAGATCTTCTTCACCTCGGCGACCAGCTCGCTTTCCGCCACCGTCACCTGGGCCGGGCGCGCGGCGCGCCATTCGGCGTTGTCTGTGATCTCGGCCGACATGCGCGCACCTTCGATCAGGTCCTTGATCTGCAGTTCGCCCTTGGCGCGTTCGTCGCCGCCCTGGATGATTGCGACCGGGCAGCCGCGGCGGTCGGCATATTTGAGCTGCGCCTTCATGCCGGCGCCACCGAGATACATTTCAGAGCGGATGCCGGCGGCGCGCAGATCCGCCACCATCTTCTGGT
>NZ_JBWJFQ010000074.1:0-757 GCF_057784235.1 Mesorhizobium sp. CNPSo 4670
CACCAGGGCGATTTCATCGTGCCGATCCCCGGCGCGCGAAAAATCCGCCATCTGGAGCAGAACACGGCGGCGGCCGGGATCGAGCTGAGCACGGCCGAGGTGCAAGCCATCGGCGACGCGCTGTCTCCCGACAAGGTTGTCGGCAAGCGCTACACCGAGGAGTTATTGGCGCTCGTGAATGGGTAAGAACTGATCATGCCGGATACTCGAAAGGGGCGCCTTCGGCGCCCTCTTTTTTTGAGCGCCGTGCGACGCAAAGGTTGTGAGACGTTGGCGCGAAACACCCCCCTCTGTCCTGCCGGACATCTCCCCCGCAAGGAGGGAGATCCGCAGTTCCACGGCTATCGCCTTTCCTCGACGTTGGCGATTGGTGCTGGCGATTGGCGAAAACCGGCGTGACATCCAATCTCCCCCCTTGCGGGGGAGATGTCCGGCAGGACAGAGGGGGGTGCTGTCCCGCGATTTCTAATTCTTCTGCATGCCTACCACGGCACGACATCAATCTCCGGCCAGTAGGCCTTCGCCCGCGCGCCCTTGGCCTCATGCGTCTTCTGGTTGTCCATCACCCGGTTCGGCGTGATGCGAAACGAGAAGATGTCGTCGAGGCCAAACGGCGCCACAAGGTCGAGCTGCCCATCCGCGTCGAAGCGAACGCCAACTGCGTGGGTCTTCGAGGCGAAGTGGCGGACCGAGTCGCTGGAACTCGTGTAGCGCGGGCACGGCTGCCCGAACTTCAGGGGATACCAGAGATGAACAC
>NZ_JBWJFQ010000075.1:0-729 GCF_057784235.1 Mesorhizobium sp. CNPSo 4670
GCTTCGCTGAAGGCGTCGCTGCTGTTCCTCGGCTTCGATGTCGCCTCGGCCGACATTGATGAAGGTGGTGTTGCCAAGGCGATCGCCAATCGCCTCGCGCTCATCGCGTCGAAGAACTGGGCCGAGGCCGACCGCATCCGCGACGAACTGCTGGCACAAGGCGTACAATTGAAGGACGGCAAGGACCCCGTCACCGGAGAGCGCGTGACAACGTGGGAGGTGAAGCGGTGAGGGTGGCGCTGAATACCAAGTTGGCGAAAGCGCCTGTGACAGCCGATCTCCCCCCTTGCGGGGGAGATGTCCGGCAGGACAGAGGGGGGTGGGAAGGATCGCCAACCTCTCAATCCATTCCCATCGACAAACAGCTCACGGCATCGCCACAATTGGCTGATGGGCCGGAGGGACAGCACCCCCCTCTGTCCTGCCGGACATCTCCCCCGCAAGGGGGGAGATTGGCCATCATCCATGATTTCGCCAACCTTCAAAACGAGGGCGCCTGATGGGTCACGACCTCGTCCCGCCACGCCAGCGCAAGAATGCAAAATCCATGCGTCGTGTGATGACCGATGCCGAGCTGAAGCTCTGGAACGAGCTACGCGCGCACAGGCTGATGGGATTGAGCTTTCGACGGCAGGTGCCGATCGGACCCTACATCGTTGATTTTGCCTGCTCGGACAAAAAGCTGATTGTTGAGGTTGATGGCAGCCAGCATGCGGATGCTGGGCATGT
>NZ_JBWJFQ010000076.1:0-726 GCF_057784235.1 Mesorhizobium sp. CNPSo 4670
TCGCAGAGCATCCTGCTCGACATCTACAGCGTCGAAGAGCGTGGCTCGGCCATGGCGCTGTTCGGCGTTTCCATCATGGTCGGGCCGGTGCTCGGGCCGGTCATCGGCGGCTGGCTGACCGAAAATGTCAGCTGGCGCTGGGTCTTCTACATCAACGTCCCGATCGGCATGCTGGCTTTCGCCGGCGTGTCGATGTTCGTCCAGGAAACCAAGACCGACCTCAAGGCAAGGCTGGACTGGCTGGGTTTTGGCATGCTCAGCCTCACCATCGCTTCACTGCAGATGTTTCTCGATCGCGGCGAGCAGCTCAACTGGTTCTCGTCATCCGAGATCATCGTCGAGGCGCTGATCTGCGCGTCGGCCTTCTACATCTTCCTCGTCCACACCTTCACCGCCCGCAACTCGTTCGTGAACCCACGGCTCTTCCTCGACCGGAATTTCGTCGTCGGCATGGTCTTCATCTTCATCGTCGGCATCACCTACCTCGCCTCGCTGGCCTTGATGACGCCCTATCTGCAGACGCTGATGGGCTATCCGGTGGTGACGGCCGGCATCGTCATGGGGCCGCGTGGACTTGGTACGATGGCCTGCATGTTTCTGGTCGGCAGGCTGGTCGGCAAGGTGGATACGCGCTGGCTGCTCTTGACCGGTCTGCTCATCACCGCCTGGGCAATGTATGACATGACCGGCTGGACGCCTGATGTCTCGCAATGGACGATCATCAGC
>NZ_JBWJFQ010000077.1:0-701 GCF_057784235.1 Mesorhizobium sp. CNPSo 4670
AAGGACGTCGAGCAGATCCTGCAGGATTCCGGCGTCATCATCCAGCCGTTCTGGCAGAAGCTCTACTGCCACATGAGCAAGAAGGTGAAGAACTACGGAATGCACCAGACCTACGAAATGGACTTCCAGAACGTTTGGCTGGACGCCTGATTTAACTCCCGAGACTTGCAAGCAAATGCCGCCGGCACCTATGACAAAAGGTGCCGGCGGCCCGTAAATCACTGACAAGCAATTGGCGCAGGCAAAATGTCCGACGACGAGATCATCCTTTCCGAACTTTCCGACGACGAGTTGGTGCAACAGATGCACGACGATCTCTATGACGGGCTGAAGGAAGAGATCGAGGAAGGCACCAACATCCTGCTCGAGCGCGGCTGGGCGCCTTACAAGGTGCTGACCGAGGCGCTGGTCGAAGGCATGCGCATCGTCGGCGAGGATTTTCGCGACGGCATCCTGTTCGTTCCCGAAGTGCTGTTGTCGGCCAATGCGATGAAGGCCGGCATGTTCATCCTGCGTCCGCTGCTTGCCGCCACCGGCGCGCCGAAGCAAGGCAAGATGGTCATCGGCACCGTCAAGGGCGACATCCACGACATCGGCAAGAACCTCGTCGGCATGATGATGGAAGGTGCCGGCTTCGACGTCATCGACCTCGGCATCAACAATGCGGTCGAGAAGTATCTCGATGCTATCGAGCAGCACCA
>NZ_JBWJFQ010000078.1:0-685 GCF_057784235.1 Mesorhizobium sp. CNPSo 4670
GCAACCGGCGATACCGGAGCCACGGGCTCTACCGGTGCCACAGGTTCGACTGGGGCAACTGGAGCCACAGGCGCGACCGGTGATACGGGCGCCACGGGTTCGACCGGCGCCACTGGCGATACGGGAGCCACAGGTTCAACTGGAGCAACCGGAGCCACAGGCGCGACCGGTGATACGGGCGCCACGGGTCCGACAGGCGCGACCGGCGATACCGGAGCAACGGGCGCCACAGGTGCGACCGGCGACACGGGAGCCACAGGTTCGACCGGAGCCACAGGTGCGACCGGCGATACCGGCGCCACAGGTTCGACAGGCGCCACTGGCGATACGGGAGCTACTGGCTCGACCGGAGCAACCGGAGCCACAGGCGCGACCGGCGATACGGGCGCCACGGGTTCCACCGGCGCCACTGGCGATACTGGAGCCACAGGTTCGACCGGCTCTACCGGTGCCACGGGTTCCACTGGCGCGACCGGCGACACGGGCGCCACGGGTTCGACAGGCGCCACTGGCGATACGGGAGCGACTGGCTCGACCGGTGCAACCGGAGCCACAGGCGCGACCGGCGATACGGGCGCCACGGGTTCAACCGGAGCAACTGGCGATACCGGAGCAACGGGCGCCACAGGTGCGACCGGCGATACGGGCGCTACGGGCTCAACTGGGGCAACTGGCGATACCGGAG
>NZ_JBWJFQ010000079.1:0-643 GCF_057784235.1 Mesorhizobium sp. CNPSo 4670
GTGCCGACCAACTCTCTGAATTTACTCCGCAGAACCTGGCTAACCTGGCAAACGGCTTCAGCAAGTGGCCGGAACAGGCGGGTTGTCGCGAGGCCACAGCCACGATCGCCGGTGAGGTGCTTCGCCGTGCCGACCAACTCTCTGAATTTACTCCGCAGACCCTGGCTAACCTGGCAAACGGCTTCAGCAAGTGGCCGGAACAGGCGGGTTGTCGCGAGGCCACAGCCACGATCGCCGGAGAGATGCTTCGCCGTGCCGACCGTCTATCCGACTTTATTCCTCGGAACCTGTCGAACCTGGTAAACGGCTTCAGCAAGTGGCCGGAACAGGCGCAGTGTCGCAAAGCAGCGGCCGCGATCGGCATTGCGGTTCTTGGCCGCCGTGGGGACCGCACCCCCCGACCCTCAGACTTTACCCCGCAGGAACTTGCAAACCTTGTGAACGGTTTCAGCAAATGGCCGGAACAGGCAGAGTGTCAGGAGGTTATAGCCACGGTCGCCGGTGAGGTTCTGCGCCGTGCCGACAAGCTCCCTGGCTTTAATCTGCAGGAGATGTCGAACCTGGTGAACGGCTTTAGCAAGTGGCCGGAAGCGGCGGCTTGTCGCGAGGCTACAGCCACGATCGCTGGTGAGATGCTTCGCCG
>NZ_JBWJFQ010000080.1:0-627 GCF_057784235.1 Mesorhizobium sp. CNPSo 4670
CACGCCAGGCTCGCCGATTCAGGTCGACGGCAAGCAGCAGAGCTACTGGATGCTGCCGGCCTATGGCGCCCTGTTCAACTACAGCAGCCATCCGGCACTTTCGCTGCCATGCGGACAGGATAGCGACGGCTTGCCGATCGGCTTGCAACTGGTCGGCAAGCGCTGGTCGGAGTCGCGGCTGCTCGGCGTCGCCAAGGCAATCGAGCCATTGACCGGCGGCTTTCGCCGTCCGCCCGGCTATTGAGCGAAGCGCGACAACCTGTAGGGCGCCAGCAACGGGTCGCGCCGGCCGTCGAGGATTTCGCGGGTGGCGAACAGGCCGACGGCCGGCGCCAGCGTGATGCCTGAATGCATGACGGCGACATAGAGGCCGTCCATGCCCTCGCTGCGGCCGATGATCGGAAAACCGTCGATCGGCGTCGGCCGGTAGCCGACGGTGTGGAAATCCAGCTCCAGTCCGTCACCGCCGCGCAGCATGGCTTTCAGGGCCGCAAACAGGTCGCGGGCGGTGACTTCGGCATCCATGCCCGGGTCGGCGCCGCCAAAATCCGAGCCGGCGATGATGCGGCCCTCCGCCGTCTGGCGCATGTGCAGCCGCTCGGCCAGCACCAGCCCGTTGAGCAGTTT
>NZ_JBWJFQ010000009.1:0-250794 GCF_057784235.1 Mesorhizobium sp. CNPSo 4670
CGGCGATCGAAAAGACGTCGCGCGCCTGCCCGCCGCCCGGCTGGAACTCGACGGCCGTGCCTTTGGATATGGCGGTTTGCCGGCGCAGGTTCTCGCGGGTGAAGGTGTAGCGGTTGCCGTCGGCTCCGGTGATGAAGCCGAAGCCCTGCTCCTCGTCATAGTGAAGCACTTCGCCGCGCATATCCTGCCCCCTGTCATTCGCGCCCGACCCAGACTGTTCAAAGTTCCAGTAGATCGCAAGGGGCGTGCACGAAAATGGGAGGAACCTTGCGGGAGGATGGCGGGACAGCACCCCCCCCCTCTGGCCTGCCGGCCATCTCCCCCGCAAGGAGGGAGATTGGATGTCGCGACTGCTTGAGCCAATCTTCAACGTCGAAGAAAAAGTGCCGTCGGAGCAAACCGCTGATCTCCCCCCTTGCGGGGGAGATGTCCGGCAGGACAGAGGGGGGTGGGAAGGATCGCTACAGGCCAAGTTTCTTTTCTGCGCCGCCGCATCTTCCTCGCCGTCGTGGCACGGCTCACTAGGCTGGCCGTTTCTTCGCCTTCTTGTGTTTCGGCGCGCCGGTGTTTTCGAACTTCGGCTTGCCCGGCTTTTTGGCCCACGGCTTTGCCTCGAATGCGGCGGGGCGCTGATCAGCCGATGCCGGTGCCGGTGCACGCTTCTCGAATTTGCGCTTCGGCGCGTTAGGGTCGAAAGGCGCCTTGCCGCGATGCGGTTTCTTGTCGGGGCCTGGCGGCTGATAGCCGGCCCGCGACAGATCGGGCGTGGCGTCCAGCCGCTTCACCACGATGTTGTTCTGCAATTTGCGATCGGGACCGATCGCTGCCAGGAAGCGGTCGGCCCAGTCGGCCGCGATCTGCACGAAGGTCTCTTCCGGCTGCATCTTGATGGCGCCGATCTCGCGCTTGCTGATGCTGCCGGCGCGGCAAAGCATCGGGATCAGCCAGCGCGGTTCGGCATTCTGCCGGCGGCCGATCGACAGCGAGAACCAGACGCTGGCGCCGAGATCGTCGCGGCGGCTGGGCGCTTCATCGCGGCGTGCGAAGTTTTCGCCCGCAAGTCTTTCACGCGACGGCGTGAATGGCGCGATTTCCAGGAGATCCTCCGGCGCCGAGCGGCTCGAACGGCACAGGCGCACGAAGGCGGCGGCCACCTGTTCGGCACCATGCTTTTCGAGAAGCTCGCCGATGAAGCCGCGTTCCTCATCCTTCACAGCCTCGCTGAAGGCGGGGTCGGCAAGGATACGCTCATCGTCACGGCGCAGCACGTCGTCGGCCGAGGGCGGGCTGGCCCATGTCGCCTTGAGGCCGGCGTTCTGCAAAAGCCGTTCGGTGCGCTTGCGGGCGCTGTTGGGCACGATCAGCGCGCTGACGCCCTTGCGGCCGGCACGTCCGGTCCGGCCGCTGCGGTGCAGCAGCGTCTCCGGGTTGGTCGGCAGGTCGGCGTGGATCACCAGCTCGAGATTGGGCAGGTCGATGCCGCGCGCCGCGACGTCGGTGGCGATGCAGACCTTGGCGCGGCCGTCGCGCATCGCCTGCAGCGCATGGCTGCGCTCGTTCTGGCTGAGTTCGCCTGAGAGTGCGACGACGGAGAAGTTCCGGTTGTTGAAGCGTGCGGTGAGATGGTTCACGGCGGCGCGGGTGTTGCAGAACACCAGCGCGTTCTTGGCCTCATAAAAGCGCAGCACGTTGATGATGGCGTTCTCGCGGTCGGCCTGGGCAACGCTCAGCGCCCTGTATTCGATGTCCAGATGCTGCTTTTCCTCGCCGGCGGCCGAGATGCGCACGGCATCGCGCTGGTAGCCCTGGGCGAGCGTGGCGATGGAGCGCGGCACGGTGGCCGAGAACATCAGCGTCCGGCGTTCGGCCGGTGCGGCGTCGAGGATGAATTCGAGGTCCTCGCGAAAGCCGAGATCGAGCATCTCGTCGGCTTCGTCCAGCACCACGGCCTTGAGCGCCGACATGTCGAGCGAGTGCCGCGTGATGTGGTCGCGAAGGCGGCCGGGCGTGCCGACAACGATGTGGGCGCCGCGCTCCAGCGCGCGCCGCTCGGTGCGCATGTCCATTCCGCCGACGCAGGACGCCACCGTGGCGCCGGTGAGCTCGTAGAGCCATTCCAGCTCGCGCGTCACCTGCAAGGCCAGCTCGCGTGTCGGCGCCACCGCCAGCGCCAGCGGCGCCGCGGCCTGGGCAAAGCGCTCCGCGTCGCCCAGCAGGGTCGGCGCCAAGGCGAGGCCGAAGGCCACGGTCTTGCCGGAGCCGGTCTGCGCCGACACCAGCGCATCGGCCTGCCCCAGTTCGGGCGCCAGGACCGCCTTTTGCACCGGCGTCAGTTCGGAATAGCCGCGCTTTTCCAGCGCCCTGGCAAGCGCTGGGACAATAGCTTCGAAGTTGGACATCTCACTCTTTCGGAATTCGGATTCTTTTATGCCCGTCAATGGGTCATCCGTCGGCGAACGCCATCTGACAGCGCCACGAGCCGAACGATCCTGCCGTTCGTACTTCGCGCAGCCGCCATTGTACAGGGCACGTGGGAAAGCGCCCGTCGCTCGGCAATTGACTCTTGACGCAAACCGCGTAAAAGCCGGCACCGAACAGGACAGTTTCGATGCGCGGCCTTTTGATGGCGGTTCTTGCATTCGATTTCCCTGGCCACAATGCACATCATTGGGCCGGGCGCGTTGTCGTGTCTTCTCGTTCCAGCAAAACCGTGTTCTTGGCCAAAACTGGCAAAACCACCACCAAAACGGTGTGATTCCCTTGGCCTAACCACCCTCTCCCGGGTCCGGCCCGGGGGACGGAACCCGCTTCGGCCGGCGGGTTTTCTCCAAAAACCGAGCGGAGAGGGACAGGAGATCTTTATGAGTTTCAAGGTTGCGATCGTCGGCGCCACGGGCAATGTGGGCCGGGAAATGCTCAACATACTGGAAGAGCGCGGCTTTCCAGTGAGCGAAGTTGTGGCGCTGGCCTCGCGGCGCAGCCAGGGCACCGAAGTGTCGTTCGGCGACCGCACGCTGAAGGTCAGGGCGCTCGACCAGTATGATTTTTCCGACACCGACATCTGCATCATGTCGGCCGGCGGCAACGTCTCCAAGGAATGGTCGCCGAAGATCGGCAAGCAGGGCTGCGTCGTCATCGATAATTCGTCAGCCTTCCGCTATGACCAGGACGTGCCGCTGATCGTCCCGGAAGTAAACCCGGACGCGATCTCGCTGTTCACGCGCAAGAACATCATCGCCAACCCGAACTGCTCGACGGCGCAGCTGGTGGTGGCGCTGAAGCCGCTGCATGATTTCGCCACCATCAAGCGCGTCGTCGTCGCCACCTACCAGTCGGTGTCGGGCGCCGGCAAGGAAGGCATGGACGAGCTGTTCACGCAGACCCGCGCCGTGTTCGTCGCCGACCAGGTCGACGTCAAGAAGTTCACCAAGCGCATCGCCTTCAACGTCATTCCGCATATCGACGTCTTCCTCGACGACGGCTTCACCAAGGAAGAGTGGAAGATGGTCGCCGAGACCAAGAAGATGCTCGACCCCAAGATCAAGCTGACGGCGACCTGCGTGCGCGTGCCGGTGTTCATCGGCCATTCGGAAGCGGTCAACATCGAGTTCGAGAAGCCGATCACCGCTGACGAGGCGCGCGATATCCTGCGCGAGGCGCCGGGCTGCCAGGTCTTGGACAAGCGCGAGGACGGCGGCTACATCACGCCGCTGGAATCGGCCGGCGAGGACGCCACCTTCATCTCGCGCATCCGCGAGGATTCAACCATCGACAACGGCCTGTCGATGTGGATCGTCTCCGACAATCTGCGCAAGGGCGCGGCACTCAACGCGGTGCAGATCGCCGAGCTGCTCGTCGAGCGCGGCCTGATCCAGCCGAAGAAGAAGGCGGCTTGATTCTCGCTCACCGGCCGCACCGCCGCTGACGCGGCTGGCCCTCCGCGGGGGCGCCGGAAAGCCGGCGGCCCGCGGTCGCGGGCTCGGCCTTTGGCCGGGGCGCTTCTTCCTTCTCCCCTTGTGGGAGAAGGTGGATCGGCGCGTAGCGCCGAGACGAGTGAGACGTTGGCGTTCCCTTCATGACTAACACTCGGCACCAACAACGAGGAAGGCCTGCCAGACATCCTCTTTGTCCGCAGGCGTTGATTCAGCCGGCGCTGTCCTTAGCCAGCTGGCGCAGCAAATCCAGTGCCTCGTCCGCCCGGTTGGCGGGGACGAACAGATGGTCGTGGTAGAAAGCCGAGACCGGATTGACGCCCATGCCGGCGGCGGCCAGCCGCGTGGTGATGGCGGCGAGGAAGCCGACGGCTTCCAGCGACGAATGGATGTTGAGCGTTACCATTCGGCAGCGGAAGGAAGCTGTCAGCCCCGCAGCGCTTGCCGCGCCCTCAGGTACGATCAGCGTCACGCCCTCGCGCTCGCGAAAGATCATCACCGGTTCGAGGCCCTCCGGCTGAGCAACGCCAGGCGCCAGCGTGGCGAAGACGTAGGTGCCGGCAAGCAGCTCCGGCGTCATCGATGCCAGCAGGGTCTTCAGATCGGTCACGCCGGCCATTTTTTCCTCTCTCGACTGATGCGGGGCGCAGGCTACTCAATATCTGCCGCTGAGGGATGCCGATAGTCCGCAGACTGCACGCGCGACATGGCGATGTCGTTGACGGCTGAGCTTGCCGGCCTGTTGCCTCGCACAATAGAGGAACTGAGGGCCGAAGCCGGTCCGTGAAAAGGTCCTTCGATGATCGTTCGCCCGCGCCCCACCTTCCTGCAGCTGTTCTTCGTCATGCGCGGTTCGGTGGTGCCACGCATCCTGCCGCAGATCCTGGGTTTTGCGGTTTATTCCGCGGTCATCCTTGCCGTGGCGCGCCAGTTCCATCTCGATTTCAGCGTCTTCAACATCACGCCTTTCGGGTTGGTTGGCGTCACGCTGTCGATCTATCTGTCGTTCCGCAACAACGCCGCCTACGACCGCTGGTGGGAGGCGCGCAAGCTGTGGGGCACGCTGGTCTTCGAAATCCGCAATCTGGCGCGCGCCACCACCAGCCTCATCGCCGATCCGGCCGAACAGCGCGCCCTGCTGATGGAGGCGCTCGCCTTCTGTCATTTCCTGCGCGGGCAATTGCGCAAGATCGACAGTATGAAAGACGCCCGTGCCTTCATTGCTGCCGAGGCCGACACGGCTGCGAATTTCGCCAACCCTGCGGACGAGATGGTCAGGCGCATGGGCCGGCGCGCCAACGCGCAGCGCCGGGCACGCGAAGTCGATCCGATCGGATTCCGCATCCTCGATGAAAGGCTGGCATCGATCACTGCCATTCAGGCGGGCTGCGAACGCATCGCCGGCACGCCCTTGCCCTTCGCCTATACGCTATTGGTGCATCGCACGGCCTACATCGTCTGCCTGCTTCTACCCATCGGCTTGATCTCGACCACCGGCTGGGCAACGCCGCTGTTCACGGCGCTGATCGCCTACACCTTCTTCGGCCTCGACGCGCTCTCGGAAGAACTCGAGGATCCGTTCGGCACCGAGGCCAACGACCTCGCCCTCGACGGCCTCTGCCGCGTCTGCGAAATCTCGGTGTTCGAGGCGCTGGGCGAAACGCCGCCGAAAATGCTGCCGGCCGAGAAGTTTTATTTTTCGTAGGTGCTCGACACAGGGTTCTGTCGGCCGCCGCGATGTGGAAACGCGAACGCTGGCGAAGGATCGCGCCAGAACGGCTTTGCCGTCACCGCGCCAAAAAGAATTTGCCCCCTGTCGGATCGAGGCCTCATGCCGCGTCCTTGTTTCGACCCCAGTGAAAAGGGCTCGAAACATCAGGAGGGAACACCATGAGCATTTCCGAAACCGCGCCTGTCTCGGCGGGCGCCCTGTGGACCGGGCGCGCCCTCAGCGGCGTCATCGTGCTGTTCATGATCTTCGACGGTGTCATCAAACTGCCGCCGCTCGACATCGTCACGCAGACGATGGTGCCGCTCGGCTGGCCGGCAGACGTCAATGTCGCACGCATGCTCGGCGTCATCGGCTTGATCTCGACCGCGCTCTACGCGCTGCCGCGCACCTCGGTGCTCGGCGCCATCCTGCTCACCGCCTATATGGGCGGCGCTATCGCCACCAATGTGCGTGTCGACAACCCGCTGTTCTCGCACACGCTGTTCGGCGTCTATCTCGGCGTCATCCTGTGGGGTGGCCTGTACCTGCGCGACCCCCGGGTGCGCGCACTGATCCCGTTCAGCCGATAGCACCAAGGAGAAAAAAATGTTCAGCACCATCCTCATTATCCTGCTCATCATCATCGCCGCCGTGCTCATCTATGCGGCAACACGGCCGAACGATTTCGTCACCACCCGCACGGCCAACATCAAGGCCCCGCCGGAAGCGATCTTTCCGCTGATCAACGATTTCAGCCGCTGGCCGACATGGTCGCCTTACGAAAAACTCGACCCGCAGATGAAGCGCACGCTCTCCGGCCCGACAAGTGGCAAGGGCGCGGCCTATGCCTGGGAAGGCAATGCCAAGGCCGGCAAGGGACGCATGGAGATCACGAATTCGGTGCCGTCCTCGCTGGTGTCGCTCAAGCTCGATTTCGAGAAGCCGTTCAGGGCCAGCAACAGCGTCGATTTCACCCTGGCGCCGTCCGGCGACAACACCACCGTCAGCTGGGCGATGCGTGGCAGCCGGCCCTTCATCGCCAAGCTGATGGGCCTGTTCATGAACTTCGACACGCTGATCGGCAAGGATTTCGAGGCTGGCCTCGCCAATCTGAAGCGCCTTGGCGAAAAATAGACCTGGGCGGCAGCGTTCAAACAAAAACGGCGGGCACAGGCCCGCCGTTTTCGTAAATGCGATACGGCAATATTACTCGGCGGTGGCGGCTTCCGCCTCGGCTGGTGCGGCAGCAGCGGCCGCGACAGCAGCAGCGGCGTCTTCCTGCGCCTTCTTCAGCAGAGCAGCCCGTTCCTGCGCCTTCTTGCCCGGCTCGGCCTTCTTCGGGTTGGAGCGAGCGTCGCGCTTGGCAATGCCGGCCTCGTCGAGGAAGCGCAGCACGCGGTCGGTCGGCTGGGCGCCGTGCGACAGCCAGTGCTTGACGCGGTCGGCGTCGACCTTGACGCGCTCGCCGTCCTTGGGCAGCAGCGGGTTCCACGAGCCAAGCGACTCGATGAAACGGCCGTCGCGCGGCGAACGGGCGTCGGCGACGACGACATGGTAGTAAGGACGCTTCTTCGAGCCCGCGCGGGCCAGTCGGATCTTCAAGGGCATTTCTTTTCTCCTAAAAAATTCTGATTTCGTTGGGTTTCAGTTGGTTTTGGTCACACCGTTGGAAGCGGCGATCTGTTCGTGGTGGCGGATCACTTCGCGGACGACGAAGTTGAGGAATTTTTCCGCGAAATCCGGGTCGAGATGCGCGTCCTTCGCCAGCTGGCGAAGGCGGGCGATCTGCTGTTGCTCGCGTGCCGGGTCGGCCGGCGGCAAGCCATGCGTCGCCTTCAGCACGCCGACCGCCTTGGTGCAGCGGAAGCGCTCGGCCAGCATGTGGATGAGTGCGGCATCGATGTTATCGATCGAGGCGCGATAGTCGGCCAGGATGGTGCGTGCGTCGGCCATGTCCTTTTCTTCGTTCATCGCGTCCTCACTTCTTCTTGCCAAGGCCGGGCAGTCCGCCGCGGCCCATGCCGGGAAGCCCCGGAAGCTTCATGCCGCCGGGCAGACCAGGCAGGCCACCGCCGCCGGGAAGACCGCCGGGCAGGCCCTTCATGCCGCCAAGGCCGGCGGCCTGCGCCTGCTTCTGCAAGGCTTCGAGCTGCTTGGGATCCATCTTCGACAGGTCGGGCATGCCGCCGCCCATGCCGCCCATACCCGGCATCATGCCGCCGAGGCCCATCTTGGAGGCAAGGCCGCCCATCATGCCGCGCATCAGGCCGCCGCCTTTGCCCTTGCCGCCCATCGCCTTCATCATGTCGGCCATGCCGCGATGCATCTTTAGGAGCTTGTTGATCTCTGCAGCGTCGGTGCCGGAACCGGCGGCGATGCGCTTCTTGCGCGAGTGCTTGAGAATATCGGGGTTGGCGCGCTCGGCCTTGGTCATCGACGAGATGATGGCGAGCTGGCGGCCGAACATCTTGTCGTCGAGACCGGCGGCGGCCATCTGGTCCTTCATCTTGCCCATGCCGGGCATCATGCCCATGATGCCGCCCATGCCGCCCATCTTCGACATCTGCTGAAGCTGGCCGGCAAGGTCGTTCAGGTCGAACTTGCCCGACTGCATCTTCTTGGCCATCGCCGCCGCCTGCTCGGCGTCGATGTTCTCGGCTGCTTTTTCGACAAGCGAGACAATGTCGCCCATGCCGAGGATGCGGTCGGCGATGCGCTTGGGGTGGAATTCCTCCAGCCCGTCCATCTTTTCGCCGGTGCCAATCAGCTTGATCGGCTTGCCGGTGACGGCACGCATGGAAAGGGCGGCACCGCCACGGCCGTCGCCGTCCATGCGGGTCAGCACCAGGCCGGTGATGCCGACGCGCTCGTCGAAGCTCTTGGCCAGGTTGACGGCGTCCTGGCCGGTCAGCGAGTCGGCGACCAGCAGGATTTCGTGCGGGTTCGACACCTTCTTGATGTCGGCCATCTCGACCATCAGCGGCTCGTCGATATGGGTCCGGCCTGCGGTGTCGAGAATGACGATGTCATGGCCGCCGAGCTTGGCCGCCTGGACGGCGCGTCGGGCGATGTCGACCGGCGACTGGCCCTCGATGATCGGCAGCGTCGCCACCTTGACCTGCTCGCCGAGCTGGCGGAGCTGCTCCTGCGCGGCGGGGCGGCGCGTGTCGAGCGAGGCCATCAGAACCTTCTTGTGCTGGCGCTCGGAAAGGCGCTTGGCGATCTTGGCCGACGTGGTCGTCTTGCCGGAGCCCTGCAGGCCGACCATCATGATGACGACCGGGGCCGGCGCATTGAGGTCGATGGCGACGCCCTCGGCGCCGAGCATCTCGACCAGCTCGTCATGGACGATTTTGACGACCATTTGGCCGGGCTTGATCGACTTGACCACGGCGGCGCCGACGGCCTTCTCGCGCACCTTGTCGGTAAAGGAGCGCACCACTTCCAGCGCCACGTCGGCTTCGAGCAACGCACGGCGCACTTCGCGCAGCGCGGCCGAGACATCAGCCTCCGACAGCGCGCCGCGGCCGGTCAGGCCGTTCAGGATGGAGCCAAGGCGCTCTTGCAGCGATTCAAACATCTTGCGTCCTTCGATCTCGGTTCATTCGACCCGAGAGGTAATGCGTTCGCGCCAAGTGTCCAAGCAAAAGCCAAAACCAAAAAGCACCCGGGGGCGCTCAGCGCTGCCGGGTGTTGGCCTCCAGGATCGATTTACAGCACTTCACCTCAAAGAGGCTTCGGCGTCCTGGTCGGCTTGCTCGGAGGGATACTCGTCGCGGAATTCGGGGCGTGTAGACAGGAAATCGGCGGCAGAGTCAAGACAAGGGTCGCGCCGGTAGGGTCTCAGTTTAAGATTTGACGCGATTGGACATGGCTCAGCAGCGAATTGACATAGGGCTCCATCTCCGGCCTTCGCGCAGTGGACAAGACGCTTGCCCAGATATCTTGCGGGTCGAGGCCGGATGCAATCATGCCCGGCGCATTATGAAACGCGTCCGCGAGCATACGGGCCTTGTCCAGGTTATCGGTCGCGCGAATTTCGATGAGGACAAGGTGCAAAATCCTCAGGATAGTTTCGCTGGTGACGGGCCTAGGATCAATCAAATTGAAGTAGCTTCCTTTTTTGCAAGCGCTCGCGCGTTCCCGGCATCTGTGCGAGGGCGTCTGTCAGCTCGTCTCCGGGAGCTCGGCGGCAATCCTCAGCGGCGAGCGAGGATGCAGCAGCAACGCAACCGTCAGCAGGCTGCAGGCGATGCCGATCAAGGCGATGAGGATTGCATCCGACACCATCCAGCCCGGCCCTTCGAGCGGCTTGGCGCTGAACAAGGCGAAGGAATTGTAACTCTGCTGGTGCGAGATCAGCAGGAAGCCGCTCAGATTGTTGCCGAGATGGGCGCCGAAGGCAGCCCCGAGATTACCGGTGGCATAGACCACAAGCGTCAAAAGCAGCGCGAAAGCGGCGACCGAGGCCAGCACGCAGGCGTTGATGGCGGCCGAGGCGCTGTTGCTCCAATGCAGCGAGGTGAACAGCAGGGCCGGCAGCAGTGCCCAGATGAACGGGCTCTTGAACCGGCTGGCGAGACCGCGCAGCAGATAGCCGCGAAACAGCACCTCTTCCGAAGACGTCTGCAGCAAGGTGAGCGCGACGATCGGGATCAGGAACAGCAGCCAGGACGACAGGCTGATCGGGCCGCGCGCAATCTCGGGCTGCAGAAGATAAAGCAGGATTTCGGATAGAAACGAGGTGATCAGCACGGCAATCAGCCCCTTGAGGAAGCCCGACCGCGACACATGACGGCTGTTGCCAATCAGGTCCGACAGCTTCTCGCCATGAACCCAGCGCATGGCGATCCACAGGCCGATCCAGATGCCAGCAAAGGACGCAAGCGCGGTGAGGATGCCGATCGGCGAGGCGAGGAAGTCCTGCATCGCTCAATCGGCTGACAGAGCCGCCGATGCCTGCCAGGTGAAGAACAGATAGGTGCCGCCTAAGAGCACTGCCACGGTCGTTGCGGCCCAAAGCAGGATGACGATCGCCGTTCCCAGGAACAGGCGCGGCAAGGTCGTTCTGGCATTCGGCGAATGCCGGTAGCGTTCGAAGGCGGCAGGGTCGATCACGCGAAATCCTTGGGCAAGTGCTCGGGGGCAAGTGCTTCAGGTCGCATGATCTAGGAGATCGCCGTCTCGCGCGCAATCATGTCCGCTCGGCGCCGACTTCGACGGTTCGCGCGGACCGATCCGACGTGGCGACATGCGAGAGGCGACCGCCGCTGCGCTTCGCAGCGGTCACCTCGCTAACGTCAACGCACCACGTACATGATGCGGCGTGTCGACGGATCGACCAGTGCCGGCTGGCCGTTCACATAGACATAGCGATAGTTGTAGTCCGGAATTTCGCGCAGCTCGACGGTGTCGGGCAAGGTCGCGCCGGTCACCACCTCGCCATCGAGATAGACGGGGTCGAGGCGATGCGCGCCGACATAGGTTCTAACCTCGGTCGGAGGCGGGGGAAAGGCATCATTGAGCGGATCGCTGGCGATGATCGCTCCGGTGTAGTCGGTCGAGTAGCCGTCCGGCGGCGAGACGATCGCGACGCTGGAACCGTGCGGCCGCTGCGTCAGCACCACCCGGCTGCCGCCGAAATCAGCCGTCACATAATCGGAATAGACCCAGCCCTGGCCGCCGGCTTCCGCGATGGTGCACCATTTGCTGTTTTCGATGCAGCCGTTGAGCGTCGCCGACTGGCTGGCGGCGAGCACGCCAATCACCGGATATTGCGGACCGGGGCCGGCGCGCACGTTGAGATCGGTGACGGCGGATACGGCGGTGTCGGCAAACGCGGCGCCCGACATCATCGTCAGCATTCCTGCGACTGCGGGAAACAATACGGATCTCATGGTTTCTCTCCGTTTTCATGGTCCCTTGCCAGCGAAAACGGGGCAGCGGCGCATGCCTTCCCGCTAAAACGCCTGCGCCAACTCACGATTTGTTCCGGCTTCCTTTGGCAAATAGGTCAGAAGTTCGTGAACGAAGGCCAATTTCCGCGCCGTGACATCTGAAATGACGAAGGGGTAGAGGTCGGGCAGGCCCATGCAGCGGTTGATCGAATTGGAGGCTTCCGACAGCACCAGCCAGCGGGCGAGGATCCTTTCGAAAGGCTCAGGTGCTGCGGCAGGCTCCGATGGCGCCGCCTGCAGTCCACCGCCGGTGTCGCCTTGCGGCAAGTCGTTGGCCTCCACCGTCTCCAGCCGGCCGAGCGGGAAGTTCAGCGCATGGACCATTTCCAGCGTGTCGGTGATGTGCAGATGGTGAGCCCAGGTTTCCGCCCAGTCCTCCCAAGGATGCGAAGTTGCATAGGCCGAGATGTGACTTTGCTGCCAGTCGGGTGGCGCGCCGTTGGCATAATAGGTCTTCAGCGCCTGTTCGTAATCGGCGCGTTCGTCGCCGAACAGCGCGCGAAAAGCCTCCAGCCTTTGCGGATCGTCGCGGATCAGGCGATCCCAGTAATAATGGCCGAGTTCGTGGCGGAAATGGCCGAGCAGCGTGCGATAGTTCTCGCCCATCTCGATGCGCCGCCTTTCGCGCTCGGCCGAGTCGGCCTCGGCGACGTTGAGCGTGATCAGGCCATTGTCGTGCCCGGTCAGGATGCGCTCGCCGCCAGGACCGCCGCCGATCGGATCGGCGAGGAAGTCGAAGGCAAGGCCGACCTCGTCGGCAGGGTTCTGCTTGGGCGCGACCGGCAGTCCGAAGGCGAGCAGCGAATAGATGGCGCGCTTCTTCGCCGCCTCGACGCGGATCCAGCGGCGGCGATTGCCGTCGACCGACAGATCGGGGATCAGCTGGTTCAGAACGCAGGCGCGGCAAAAAGCCTGCCCCGGCTCGGCCATCCAGTTGCAGGCGCACTCATCGGCGTTGGTGCACTGGAAGATGCCGTCGACACCCGACAGCGCAAAACGTGCATGCTCGGGATCGTAGAGCACGAGGCTCGAGCAGGTCAGGCACTGGGCGTTCTCGAAATAGAGACGGTGGCCGCAATGCGGGCAGTCGAAGAGTTTCATGTTGGTCTCAAACCTTCAGAGCCAGCATATAGGTGCAAGGCGGCCCGTGCCCAACGCGAGCCGCCGGTCGGTGTTCCACATCGATCGGGCTGTTTGTTCGACGATGAGCGTCCCGAAACCCGGATTCCGCTTCGCTGGCGCGGCCCTTCGGTTCGGGATCATGCCCTATTTCGCCGCAAGCTGGGCCGCCACCTGACTTGCCACCGCCTCGCCCGACAGCCGCGCCCCGCCGCAGGTCTGGATCAGCGGACCGGCGAGGTGCTCGCCGGCGAAGAAGATTTTTTCCGCCACCGGCTGCATCAGCGTCGCACGGGCCAGCGACCGGCCGGGGCGGGCCGCCGCATAGGCGCCGCGCACGAAGCGCTCGCCGCCCCAATTGGTCATCATGGCGCGCGCCACGTGCTTGCGGGTGTCGCTGCCGAAAATGCCGCACAGCCGGTCGACGACGAAGTCGATGCCGGCCGCCTCGCCCGCTGCCGACATCTCCCAGGCGAAGTCGCCGCCGACGAAACCGACCATCAGGTCGAGGTCGAACGGGAAGCACAGGAAATAGATGTCGTGCCGGGCCATGCGCTCGATCAAAAGGTCGTCGAAGGGCTGCAGGCCAAGCCTCGTGCCCCGGATCTCGACCGGCAATTTGGTCAGCATGCCCATCGGCAGGTCGAAAAAGGCGCCAAAATGCGCGTCGGGAAGTGCCGGTGAGAATTCGATCTCCTCAAAGGCAAGCACCGCCGGCGAGGCCGTGACGATGACCGCTTTGGCACGAACGGTGCCGCGATCGGTGACGCAGGCGACGCCTGGCACGTCCCAGAGAATCCTGCGCACCGGCGTCGACAATTCGACCGGCAGGTCGGCGCCGAAACGCGCGACCAGCGCGCCAAAGCCTTCCTTGCTGAAATAATTTGGGTCGAGGTCGGCGGCGGCCTGAAAGTCGAGGATCGAAATCTCGTCCTCGTCGGCGCCGAAATCCATCGGCCCGGCGAAGGTTGCCGCGGCGCGCGGCGCATGGCCCTTGGCGAGCAGCGCCGAAAGCCGGTCGTCGTCGCCCTCCTTGACCTCATGCTTGGCCAACAATTCGAACAGCCGCGCGTCGGCCGCCTTCATCTCGGCCTCCTCGGACTCGCTTGCCTTGCGCTTGCGATAATAGAGATGGTCGACATTCATATCGTGGTGATGCAGCGTCCAGCCGGCCGCCTGGGCTTCTGGAAAATAGGGGTTGCGGTCGGCGGCGTGCAGCCAGGCGCAGCCGATGTCGAAGGGGATGCCGAAATGCTGGTCGCTGGTCCAGGCGCGGCCGCCGATGCGGCCCATCGCTTCGAGCAGCTTGAAGGAGAGGCCGGCTGCCTGCAAGGTCCTGGCCGCGGCCAGACCCGCCGCGCCGGCGCCGATGATCACGACATCAACGTCTTCCATGGCTATTTCGCCCCCGCCACAATATTCACTTGATCGTAGGCAAATTCCCCGGCATTCGCCAGCACTGCAGCAGAGACAGTGACAAGTGCGGGTTTCGCTGGCAAATTCGCAAACGGGACGTGATTCAGGCAATCAGGAGAGAAAAGCATGGCATTACTTGCCAAGGGTAGGATTTTTGTGACCGCGGTGGTGGCGGTGCTTGCGCTGGCGACGGGCGCGCAGGCGGCGGCCAGCTGCGGTAAGACTGGCGCCGGCTTCGAAGCCTGGAAGCCGGAGTTCGCAGCCGAAGCCAGGGCCGAAGGTGTAGGCCCTAAGGGTCTGGCCGCTCTGGCCGGCGCGACCTACGCGACAAGGACGATCTCCGTCGACCGCGGCATTCACAAGGCTTTCAGCGGCTCGGTAGAAGATTTCATGAAGCGCCGTGGCGGCGCCGCGATCATTTCCAAAGGCCGTGCGCTGAAGAAGTCGAACGCGGCGCTGTTCGACAAAATCGAAAGCAACTATGGCGTGTCGCCAGGCGTGCTGCTCGCCATCTGGGGAATGGAGACTGGCTTCGGTTCGGCGATGGGCAACCAGAATACGGTCTCTGCCATTTTGACGCTTGCCTACGATTGCCGCCGCCCGGAATTCTTTTACCCACATGCCATTGCGGCCCTGAAGCTGGTTGATCGCGGTGCGTTGACGGCCTCGTCGGTCGGCGCTGCACATGGCGAGATCGGCCACACGCAGTTCCTGCCCGGAAATGTCTTGAAGTACGGCGTCGGCAGCGGAAACCTGCGCGACAAGGCCACTGCATTGGCTTCCACCGCCAACTTCCTCAAGGGTCATGGCTGGCGGGCCGGTGCGAGCGCGCAGTCGAATATCGGCGCCATTGCCGGCTGGAATTCCGCCAGCGTCTATCAACAGGCCATCGCCCGCATCGCCACGGCGATCGATGGCGATTGAAGAGACGACTCTGTAAAAAATCTCCGTTTTGCAGAAAGCCCGGCCATGTGCCGGGCTTTTTATTTCACGTCGAGCGCGTAGGAGCAGCCGGCCAGCGTCTTGCCCGGGTGTGACTCGACCGTCGAGACGTTGAGTGTGATGCGCGTGGCGAGGCTCACGCCACCGGCGTCCTCGGTGGTTTCGGCAACGACCGCCTCGCCAAGGAATTTGTCCGGCGTCGAGATTGTCGGCGTGACATTGAACTCCTTGGCAAGGTCCGGCGCGGCAATGCCGTCGAGCACCGCCATCGGCCCGGTCGCGGTAAAGACGATGGATCCCGTTTCGCGCCCGAAGACGCGAATTTTGCCCGGCAGTTCATACTGAACGAGGAATGGGTTGCCGGTCGCAACCTCCTTCCAGCCGAGTTTCCCCGCGGCGCTGGGCTCGCCGGCCAGCCACAGGGCAAAACCGTTATAGGCCGGCACGTCCGCCCGGCACTCGATCAACGCCGTAAGGTCCAGCGAGGCTGGATCGAAATCCTCGGCCATGGCCGGCGCCGCCAGAAGGAGTAGCGGCGCCAGGTATCTGCCGAGGCCGTGCACATCCTTGTTTTTGATCGTGTCGTTGTGCCAAAACCGCTGCACACTTTTGGGCGACATGCACCGGCTTATTTATTGCGGCTGCGTGCCGCCAGGGTGCGCAGCCTCAGCGCATTGAGGCGGATGAAGCCGGCGGCGTCCTTCTGGTCGTAGGCGCCGCGGTCGTCCTCGAAGGTGACGAGTGCATCGGAATAAAGCGTCTTCTTCGACTTGCGGCCGGTGACCATGACGTTGCCCTTGTAGAGCTTGAGGCGCACCGTGCCCTCGACGTCTTCCTGGCTCTTGTCGATCATCGCCTGCAGCATCAGCCGCTCGGGCGCGAACCAGAAGCCGTTGTAGATCAGCTCGGCGTAGCGCGGCATGAACTCGTCCTTGAGGTGCGCGGCACCACGGTCGAGCGTGATCGATTCGATGGCGCGGTGGGCTGATATCAGGATGGTGCCGCCGGGAGTCTCGTAGACGCCGCGCGACTTCATGCCGACGAAGCGGTTCTCGACCAGGTCGAGCCGCCCGATGCCGTTGTCGCGGCCGAGATCGTTGAGCGCTGCCAGCATCGTGGCCGGCGACAGTTTCTTGCCGTTGAGCGCGATCGGGTCGCCCTTGAGGAATTCGATCTCGATCTCGGTGACCTTATCCGGCGCATCCATTGGCGAAACGGTACGCTGGTGGACGAATTCCGGCGGCTCGCTCCACGGGTCTTCCAGCACCTTGCCCTCGGAAGACGAATGCAGAAGGTTGGCGTCGACCGAGAACGGCGCGTCGCCCTTCTTGTCCTTCGGCACCGGAATCTGGTGCTGCTCGGCGAAATTGATCAGGTCGGTGCGCGACTTGAACGACCAGTCGCGCCATGGCGCGATGACCTTGATGTCGGGGTTCAGCGCGTAAGCCGAGAGCTCGAAGCGAACCTGGTCGTTGCCCTTGCCGGTGGCGCCATGCGCAATCGCGTCGGCGCCGGTCTCCCTGGCGATCTCGACCAGATGCTTGGAGATCAGCGGCCGAGCGATCGAGGTGCCGAGCAGGTAAGTGCCTTCATAGACGGCGTTGGCGCGGAACATCGGGAAGACGAAATCGGAGACGAACTCCTCGCGCACGTCAACGACGCGGATGTCCTTGATGCCCATCATCTCGGCCTTGCGGCGGGCCGGCTCGAGTTCGCCGCCCTGGCCGAGATCGGCGGTGAAGGTGACGACTTCGGCGCCGAGTTCGGTCTGCAGCCATTTCAGGATGATCGATGTGTCGAGGCCGCCGGAATAGGCGAGCACGACTTTCTTGACGTCTTTTGCTTTTGACATTTGGCGGTTCCGCGATCACGAGTTCTCGGCGGGCGAGGTATCACGCCGTTTCCGGGCTGCGCAAGAGACGAACGCCGAGGACCGTTGGGTCAACGGGATACGATCCGGGGCGCTGGATCAGCCTTTCAGCCGTCCAGTTGCTGGCAGCGATGGTTCGTATTCATTATAGGCTTGCGTGTTCCCGAGCCAAAGGGCCGTCCATGTCGTTCATCCCAGACACCGCCACGCTGATCCAGTTCGCCATCGCCACCGTGATCCTGGCGATCACGCCCGGACCGGACATGACCTTGTTCGTCTCGCGCACGCTGAGCCAGGGCCGCGCCACCGGCTTTGCCTCGATGGCCGGCGCGCTGTGCGGCACGCTGATCCACACCACGCTGGTGGTGGTCGGTGTCTCGGCGCTGATCGTCGCCTCGCCGATGGCCTTCTTCGTGCTGAAGATCTTTGGCGCCGGCTATCTCGTCTTCCTTGCCTGGCAGGCGATCACCAGGGGTTCGGCGTTTTCGCCGGAGAAGAAGACGGGACCTCAGATTTCGCTGTTGCGCAGCTGGGCGGCGGGGCTCGGCGTCAATCTGCTCAACCCCAAGATCATCCTGTTCTTCATGACCTTCCTGCCGCAGTTCGTCTCCGCGCATGACCCGAACGCGCCGGGAAAACTGTTTTTCCTCGGCTCGATGTTCATCGTGTTGTCGATCCCGGTGACCGCGCCGATGGTGCTGGCGGCGGAAAAATTCTCGGCGGCGATGAAGGCCAGCCCACGCGTCACCCGGGTGGTCGACTATCTCTTTGCCGGCGTGTTTTCCGCCTTCGCGCTCAAGATTCTGACGGCCCAGGCGAAGTAGGCGCCTTCTCATCCTTCAACCACCAGCTACCGGCCCAGCGCCCGGCGCTGAGCCAGTAGAAGATGCCGCCGACCATGCCGCCGCCGATCACCGCCAGGATGGCGCTGGTCTCCCGGACCGCGAAAGCCGAATCACGGGCATTGTCGACCAGGCCGAGGAAAACGCCGGCGACCACCGCGCCCGCCAGCGCATAGAACAGCCAGTCGCGCCGGCCGAGGATTTCGGCGAGCAGAATGACGATCGCCGCCGGCATGAAGGCGAAATAGGCGACGAACAGAGCGACGAAGGGAATTGAGAAATACAGCGAGGCGGTTGCCGTCGGGTGCGCTTGCTCCGGCACGTAGCCAAGCGAGGCCAGGAACAGGATGTTGAGGAAGGCGCTCGCCGCCAGCGAGGCCACCGCATAGCCGAACAGGATGACAGCGAAACGAACGAGGTAAGCAATGAGGCGGCTCATCCCAGATCCCGGCGTGCGAGGTGACCGGACTTACGCCCGGCCAGAAGCCAGTAGACCGAACCGGCGGCAATGCCGGCCGTGGCCAGAAAACCGAGATAGCCCGGATTGAAAACAAAGCTTCCGGCCGAGCGCGGGATGGAAACACCAAAGGCGGTGGAGGTTACCGCACCCGTGGCTGCAAAATAGAACCATCCTCGAAGCGACAGCCGTTCGGCGACAAAGATCGCCGGGCCGACGATCAACAGCGCGCCGACCATCACCGTCAATACGGCAAGCGGGAATGAGCCCAACCAGTCGAATGCGAAAATGATCGACCAGTTGCCGTCTTCTATGCCTTCCAGAAGAGCGATCAGCAGGACGGGCACCAGGATCGAGGTCAATACGGCGAAGAGATAGCCGACAGCTATCGTGGCGAGTCGCTTCAGCCAGGCGAAGCGGCGGCTCACGCCTCGCCGTGCCCCGCGATCATCATTGCTTCCAGCGCCAGCCGGTCGACCTTGCGCATGCGCTCGGAGTCGGACTTCAGCTGGCCGCAGGCGGCGAGGATGTCGCGGCCGCGCGGCGTGCGGATCGGCGAGGCATAGCCGGCATTGTTGATGTAGTCGGCGAACTTCTCGATCGTCTCCCAGTCCGAGCACTGGTAGTTGGTGCCCGGCCACGGGTTGAACGGGATCAAATTGATCTTGGCCGGAATGCCCTTGAGCAGCTTGATCAGCCCCTTGGCGTCCTCGATGGAATCGTTGACGTCCTTCAGCATCACATATTCGAAGGTGATGCGCTTGGCGTTGGACAGGCCGGGATAGGCGCGGCAGGCGGCGATCAGCTCCTTGAGCGGGTACTTCTTGTTGATCGGCACCAACAGGTCGCGCAGGTCGTCATTGGTGGCGTGCAGCGAGATCGCCAGCATGACGCCGATCTCCTCGCCGGTGCGGAAGATTTCGGGCACGACGCCGGAGGTCGAGAGCGTGATGCGGCGCTTCGACAACGACAGGCCGTCGCCGTCGGAGGCGATCAGCAGCGCCTTCTTCACCGCTTCGAAATTGTAGAGCGGTTCGCCCATGCCCATCATGACGATGTTGGACACTTTGCGGCCCTCGGCCGGCACGATGGCGCCGTCCGGCGTATCGCGATCGGGAAAGTCGCCGAGCCGGTCGCGGGCGGTGAGCAGCTGGGCGAGGATCTCCTCCGCCGTCAGATTGCGCACCAGCTTCTGGGTGCCGGTATGGCAGAACGAGCAGGTCAGCGTGCAGCCGACCTGCGAGGAGATGCAGAGCGTGCCGCGGCCTTCCTCGGGGATATAGACGGTTTCGATCTCGACCGGCCGGCCGGCGCCGCGCGGCGGAAAGCGGAACAGCCATTTGCGGGTGCCGTCGGACGAAATCTGCTCCTCGACGATCTCCGGCCTGGCAACGGTAAAATGCTTGTCGAGTTCGGCGCGCAAATCCTTGGAGATGTTGAACATGCCGGCAAAGTCGGAAACGCCGCGCACATACATCCAGTGCCAGAGTTGCTGGGCGCGCATCTTCGCCTGGCGCTCCGGCACGGCGCCGGACGCCACTAGGGCCTCGCCGAGCTCGGCCCGCGTCAAGCCGATCAGCGACTGCTTTTCCGGCTGTGCGGCGCGGGCGCGCAATGCATCACGGGCGCCATCGGCGGTGAGATCGAATGAAAGGGTCATGGTTGCACTGATATAAGCGGTTTGCGGCCGATTTCACTTATCGTGCCGGACATGAAGCGCGGCGCATAGCACAGGTTGGGGCCGGAGTCATGCAGCGAGAATGCAACCCGATGCACGCTGGCTGACAGCCCGTTTCGATCATCCGCCGGCCTTGCCCCATCTTCCCGCTGCAAAAGAACCGATCACATGATCGTGTTTGCGTAACGATTCCCGTCGCGCCTTCGAAGTCTGAAGGGGGCAACTATGCCTCTACAAAATGGGAGTATGCAGAATGAACTCTATCAAGCTTGCCGTCGTTGCCGGCCTCGTCGGCCTTTCCGCCTCGCAGGCATTTGCCGAAGACGCGATGGGCACAATGACCATGATGAAGGGTGGAGAAGTGATGGCGATCATGCCGGACGGGCATATGGGCACCATGATGCCGGATGCAAAGATGGGCGCCGAGATGATGAAGATGGCCAAGCCGATCAAGCACTGCATGATGATGATGACCGACGCCAAGGGCAAAGCCTTCATGATCGATACGTCGACCAAGAAGGCTCAAGCCGAATGTGAAAAAATGGCCATGTGAGACTGAACCGCCGGCACACAAGCCGGCCTGAAAAAGCAAAAGGCCGGGCTTTGCGGCCCGGCCTGTCGTGCAAAACGACGCTTTGGCAAAACTAAGCTTTGCCTATCTGCCCTTTTTGCCTACTTGCACTTGGCGATCGAGGACAGCGCGGCCGAAATGCCTTTCAGCGAGAAGACATAGGAGGTGGGATTGCCGCGGCCGGACTTAGCCGTCACCTTCATGTCGGTGCCGGTCTTCATGGCGGCGATCAGCACCGGTTCCTCGGCGGCGTTCTCGACCCAGGCCGACTTACCCCGCGTGAACATCGAGAACGACTTCTTGTCGATGGTGACGGTGGCCTTGGAGCCTTCCTGGAAGGTGTAGCCGGCGATGAATTGCGGCTCGTAGGACACTTGCTGGCCGGGCCGCTGGCTGACGAAGAAGAACATGTCGCCATGGTCGAGCGTCGGCGGCTGCTTGTCGGTCGGCACGGTCAGGACATAGCAGACCTTGCCGCCCGATGCCTGGTAGCTGTAGGTGCCCCAGGCATTGTGCTGGCCGATCTTGGTCGCCGACTGCGCTAGTGCCGGCGCTGCCACGGCCACCAGGACCAGGCTCGAAACTGTAGCAATCAATCCGCGCATCGTTTTTCCCGTATTCCAAAGGTGCGGCGGCAGGCCGGCTTGGCGTCCTGCCCGTCGCTTCATTTTGATTTAATCTGGGTTACCAAACGGTGAATTTCCTTTGAGAAAAGGACCCGCACCCGAGGAAACCGCCGCCATTCCCGCGCCGCCGCCTTGCGAGCGGGTGGCGCGACGTCCCTTTCGCGACTTGGAGGCCACGAAAGCGGCAAGAGTTTGACTTTTTGCTTTGCCGCCAAACGCAGGCTCCAAAGGCATTTGCGCGGGCGCCGGCCTGCTCAGCCCTTGTCGGCGATAGCGTCCTTGGCGGCCTGCCGGTGCGCCGGCGTGATGTGGGCGCTGACCGCGGTGATCGCGGCGGTGAGCACGGCGATGTCGTCGGTGAAGCCAAGCCCGAGGACGAAGTCGGGGATGACGTCCACCGGCAGCACGAAATAGCCGAGCGCGGCCAGCAGAACGCCCTTGGCGCGCAGCGGCGTGTTCTTGTCCATGGCGCAGTAGTAGGCGGCCACGACCTCTTCCATGAAGGGGATCTGCCGCGCGGCTTTCTTCGCCGTGCGCCAGAATTTCTCGCGCACTTCGTTCTCGTCGCCCAGCTTGCCGCCAAAGCCGAAGAAGTCAAAACCGGATTGTTGCGCCATCAGTTTCTCCTTGCGAGCGTCCATGCGCATTCCAGCGCATGCCTCGCGAGCGAAAATGTGGTGAAACCCGACCCAAGCTGCAAGATGCCGGCGCCGATTTGGCAACCGCTGCGCGTTCAGCCACCGAAAAAGCGGTTCATCTTCTTCGCCAGATCAATATCGAGCGCGGTCACGCCACCGGCATCGTGGGTGTTCAGCGTCACGTCGACGGTCTTGTAGACATTCGACCAGTCGGGATGATGGTCCATCTTCTCGGCGGCCAGTGCCACGCGGGTCATGAAGGCGAAGGCTTCGGAGAAATTCGCGAAGGTGAATGTGCGCTTGATCGAGGCGCCATCGGCGGCCAGCGCCCAGCCGTCGAGACCGGTCAACGCGGCTTCAGCGGCTTCCCGGCCCAGTTTCTCTCTCGTCATGTCAGCTTCCCATGCTATTTCGACTGAAGTCGTCACCATAGCGTTGGATCGATGAGCGCGAAGCCCATAAATTCCATTCTCTTCGTCTGTCTCGGCAACATCTGCCGGTCGCCGCTGGCTGAGGGCGTTGTTCGAGCCGTGTTGGCAGAGCGTGAATCGGGCCGGGATATGCTGCTCGATTCAGCCGCAACCAGCGGCTGGGAGGTCGGCTCACCTCCCGATCCACGCTCGATCGCGGTTGCGGTGCGTCACGGCATCGACATTTCCCGGCAGAGGGCGCGCAAGGTCACGCCGGAGGATTTTCACCGCTTCGACCTGATCCTCGGCATGGACCGGTCAAACGTTCGTGACCTGAAAACGCTGGCGCCGCCGGCCATGCACGGCCGGGTGCACCTGTTCCTGGAGTTCGCCAAGGGCCATGTGGGCGACGTGCCGGACCCCTATTACGACGGGGCGGAAGCCTTCACGTCGGTCTACCGCATGATCCGCGAGGCGTCGGAGGCGCTGGCGACAAGGCTCGAAGCACGGGCGTCCTTGCCCGAAAGCGGCCAGGCTTCCTCGACGATGTAGGGGCCGCCGCCGACCGAATCGCGCGACGACATCAGCACGAAACGGCCGATGCGGAACGGCAATGTCGAGAAATTGCCACGTGCCGAGAGATACTGGGCGACGTCGAGCGGGGTGGAATTGCGCAGGCGCGCCAGCGTCACATGCGGCATGAACTTGCGCGGATCCGCGGGAATGCCGAGCCGCTGGCAGATGCGGTCGATTTCGCCCTGAAGGGCGGCAAGATCGGGCGAGGCGGAGGCACCCGCCCACACCGCGTGCGGCTTCTTCTGGCCGAAAGCGCCGACGCCGGACAGGGTCAGCGGGAAGGAGGGGCGGTGGACGCGGTCGAGTGCGTTGGCGATCTCGTCGGCGACATGACCCGGTACATCGCCGATGAAGCGTAGCGTCAGATGATAGTTTTCGACGTCGATCCAACGGGCCCCGGGCAGGCCGCCCCGCAGCAGGGACAGCGAAAGGGCGGCGTCACGCGGTATTTCGAGGGCGGTGAAAAGACGCGGCATGAAGAGCCTCCCTTCCTCGAATCGAATATTAGCCCTAGCGAATCATCGAAAATCAAACGGAGCAAGAGGTTTGTTGGTCACAGGCTTTGTTAAAAGTTTCCCCAACGGAAGCAATTAGTCCGATCTCACGAACCTCCCGGCGCCGCCGCGATCGCCTTTTCAACCGTCGGCAAGATGCGTTCGACCATCTGGTCGACGCCCTGAGGGCTCGGATGCAGGCCGTCCTCGAGTTGCATGCCGGGCTGACCGGCGACGCCGTCGAGAAAGAACGGATAGAGCGCAACGTCGTATTTCTTGGCAAGGTCGGGAAAGATGGCGTCGAAGGCGTTCTGGTAGTCGGCGCCGAGATTGGGCGCGGCGCGCATGCCGGCCAGCAGTACGGCAATCCTGCGGTCCTTGAGCTTGCCCATCATCTCATCCAGGTTCCTTCTGGCGATGTCGGGCGAGACGCCGCGCAGCATGTCGTTGGCGCCGAGTTCGAGGATGACCAGCTGCGTGCCGTCGGGCACCGACCAGTCGAGCCGCGCCAGGCCGCCGCTCGTCGTGTCGCCGGAGACGCCGGCATTGGCGACCGTCACGTCGTGACCCGCGGCGCGAAGGGCGGTCTGCAGTTTTTCGGTAAAACCCTGGTCCGGCCCAAGGCCAAAGCCCGCCATCAGGCTGTCACCGAAGCCGACGATCTTGAACGGCTCCGCACGCGCCGACGAACTGGCGCCGGAAATGGCGAGGAAAAGGATGAAGCCTGCGGCAATCAGGCGTTTGAAAGACATGCGGCAGGCCCCATATGACCAAGGAATTCTTCCGACGGCATCCGGCAAGCAGAGCCTTCATCCCTTGATATAGGACGCTTTCATTTTGACAGAAGCCGTCATCGCGCTGAAAGACGTATCGCTGACACTTGGCGAAGGGGCGTCGTCCGTGCATGTGCTGAAGGGTGTCAGCCTCGATGTGGCGGCTGGCGAGGCGACCGGCATCGTCGGCCCTTCGGGCTCGGGCAAGTCGACATTGCTCATGGTGCTGGCAGGCCTTGAAAAAGTCGATTCGGGTACGGTCCGAATCGCCGGCGTGCTGCTCAATGGCAAAACCGAGGACCAGATTGCCTCGTTTCGTGGCCGAAACATTGGCATCGTGTTCCAGTCCTTTCATCTCATTCCCAACATGACGTCGCTCGAAAATGTCGCGGTGCCGCTGGAACTCGCCGGCCATGCCGATCCGTTTTCTGTCGCGGCGCGCGAACTTGCGGCCGTGGGCCTGAGCGATCGCGTCACCCACTATCCCGGCGAATTGTCGGGCGGCGAGCAGCAACGCGTGGCGATCGCCCGGGCGCTGGCGCCGTCGCCGCGCATTCTCATTGCCGACGAGCCGACCGGCAATCTCGACCAGGCGACAGGGCGGCAGGTCGCCGACCTCTTGTTTGCCAAGGCGGCCGAGCGCGGCATGACGCTGGTGCTGGTCACCCACGATCCGGCATTGGCGGCACGCTGCTCGCGCCAGGTTTCGATGCGGTCGGGCCGGATCGAGGCGCCGGCACCCGTCAAGGTGACGGCTTGATACCGTTGTCGCGGACGCTGAAACTTGCGGTCCGCTTCTCGCTGCGAGAAATGCGCGGCGGCCTGTCCGGCTTCCTGATCTTCCTTGCCTGCATCGCGCTCGGCGTCGCGGCCATCGGCGGCGTCAACTCGGTGGCGCGTTCGATCTCCGCCGGTGTCGCCAATCAGGGCCAGACGCTGCTTGGCGGCGATCTCCGCTTCCAGATCAACCAGCGCGACGCCAGCCAGGCCGAGCGTGGATTCCTTGACGGGCTGGGGATCGTTTCGCGCACCGCCAGCATGCGTTCGATGGCGCGTCTCGCCGACGGAACCGACCAGGCACTGGTCGAGGCCAAGGCGGTCGACCATGCCTATCCGCTCTATGGCGCGCTTGAAACCGAGCCGGCGCTGTCGAAGCAGGAATTGTTCGGCGAAGAGTTCGGCGTTTTCGGCGCCGCCGCACCCGATCTGTTGTTCGAGCGGCTGCATCTGCAGATCGGCGACCGGCTGAAGCTCGGCACCGCCACCTTCGAACTGCGCGCCAGGCTGGTCACCGAACCGGATGCGGTGTCCGACGGTTTCGGCTTTGCTCCGCGGCTGATGATCTCGACCGAAGGGCTGGCGGCCACCGGGCTGATCCAGCCGGGCAGCCTGGTCGAAAACGCCTACAAGATCAGGCTGCCCGCCGATGCCGATGATGCGCGGCTCAAGGCCATCCAGGATCAGGCGGCCACGGATTTTCCGCAGGCCGGCTGGTCGATCCGCACGCGCAGCAATGCGGCGCCGGCGCTATCGTCCAACATCGAACGCTTCTCGCAGTTTCTGACGCTGGTCGGGCTGACGGCGCTGGTGGTCGGCGGCGGCGGCGTCGCCAATGCGGTGCGCGCCTATCTCGACGGCAAGCGCGGGGTTATCGCCACCTTCAAGAGCCTGGGCGCTTCGGGGGGCTTCGTCTTTGCCGTCTATCTGGTGCAGATCCTGATCATCGCTGCCCTTGGCATCGTGCTTGGTCTCGTGCTCGGGGCGCTGATGCCGTTCGCGGCCGGTGCCGCCCTCCACCAGGTCATTCCGGTGCCGGCGGAAGGCGGTTTCTATCCCGGCGCGCTCGGCACGGCGGCGCTGTTCGGCCTTTTGGTGACGCTGGCCTTCGCGCTGCTGCCGCTCGGCCGCGCACGCGATGTGCCGGCGACCGCGCTGTTTCGCGAGATGGGGCTCGAAGGCCGCGGCTTTCCGCGCCCTGCCTATGTTGCGGCGGCTGTCGGCATCGCGCTCCTGCTGGCGGCGCTGGCCATCCTGTTTTCGGGAGACCGCCGCATCGCCTCGATCTTCGTCGGCGCCACCATCTTCGCTTTCCTGGTGCTGCGCCTGGTCGGCGCCCTGGTGCAGTGGGCGGCTAGGAAGAGCCCGCGCGTGCGCTTCGTGGCGCTGCGGCTCGCTGTCGGCAACATCCACCGGCCCGGCGCCTTGACGCCATCGGTGGTGCTGTCGCTGGGGCTCGGCCTGACACTGCTGGTGACGCTGGCGCTGATCGACGGCAACCTGCGGCAGCAGATCTCCAGCAGCCTGCCGGAGCGGGCGCCGAACTTCTTCTTCGTCGACATCCAGAGCAGCGATGTCGATGCCTTTTCCGCGCTGATCGGCAAGCAGGCGCCGCAGGGGATGCTGGCCAAGGTGCCGATGCTGCGCGGCCGGGTGATGGCGCTCAACGGCGTCGATGTCGACAAGGTCAAGGTGCCGGCGGAAGGCGCCTGGGTGCTGAAAGGCGATCGTGGCCTGACCTATGAAGCCAAACAGCCGGACAACGCGACGCTGACCGAGGGCAGCTGGTGGCCGGACAATTATGCCGGCGAGCCGCTGGTCTCGTTCTCGGCCGTGGAAGGCAAGGAGATCGGGCTGAAGCTTGGGGATACCATTACCGTCAATGTGCTCGGGCGCAACGTGACGGCGAAGATCGCCAATTTCCGCCAGGTCGAATGGGAGACGATGGGCATCAATTTCGTCATGGTGTTCTCGCCCAACACATTCGCAGGGGCGCCGCATGGCTGGATGGCGACGCTGACCGAAAAGACCGCCTCGACGGCCGACGATGCGCGTATCCTCAATGCCGTCACCCGCGCCTTCCCGGCGGTGACCACGGTCCGGGTCAAGGATGCGCTCGACGTCGTCAACCGGCTGGTCGGGCAGCTCGGTACGGCAATCCGGGCAGCCGCCGGCGTGGCGCTGATCGCTTCGGTGCTGGTGCTGGCCGGCGCACTTGCCGCCGGCAACCGGGCGCGCATCCATGACGCGGTTGTGCTGAAGACGCTGGGCGCGACACGCACGACGCTGATTGCCGCCTTCTCGCTCGAATACATGCTGATCGGGCTCGCCACCGCAATCTTCGCCTTGGCGGCAGGTGCTGCGGCCGCCTGGTTCGTCGTCGCGCGCATCATGACATTGCCATCCCATTTCATGCCCGAGGTGGCGGTGGCGACCATTTTGTTTTCGCTCGTCATCACGGTCGGCATCGGTCTCGCCGGCACCTGGCGGGTGCTCGGCCACAAGGCCGCGCCGGTACTGCGCAACCTCTGATTATTCTCCGGACGCAAGTCCGACGCAAACCGCTGCATGCTTTGGAATTGCTTTGAATTTCGGCGGCGGGGACCCAGATTTGGTTAAATCGGAGTAATGTTGCGCCGCCAAAGGCCGGAAAACACGGATCGTGTACGTCTCACGAAGCATTACACCCGGTTACGGTCTTGTTCTTGACGCGAATAACCATCATATTTCGCCACAGGCATGCTGGAGCCCCGCCAGCGGCGCCTGGGTCCGGTGGACCCGACACCCGACGGGGCAGAAGCAATAGAGGACTCCCATGGCTGAACCCATTCGCAACTATCAGACGCGCGCCGTGCCCGGCGCCGGCGTTGATGCAGGCATCGATCAGGGCCTGCGCGCCTATATGATCAAGGTCTACAATCTGATGGGGCTTGGCCTCCTCATCACCGGTCTTGCCGCCGTCGGCACGATCATGCTGGCCACCACTACCGATCCGGCCTCGGCTGTCGCAACGCTGCCAAGCGGCGAGATGCTGACCTCCTTCGGCTACGCGATCTTCGGCTCGCCGCTGCGCTGGGTGGTGATGCTGGCGCCTCTGGCCGCGGTGCTGTTCCTGTCGTTCCGCGTCCAGTCGATGAGCGTTTCGGCGGCGCAGACGACGTTCTGGGTCTATGCCGGCCTCGTCGGTCTGTCGCTATCTTCGATTTTCCTGGTCTACACCACGGCCAGCATTTCGCAGACCTTCTTCGCGACCGCCGCGGCCTTCGGCGCGCTGTCGCTCTACGGCTACACCACCAAGCGTGACCTGACCGCCTTCGGCTCGTTCCTGATCATGGGCGTGTTCGGCATCATCATCGCGTCGGTGATCAACATCTTCCTGCACTCGTCGGCGCTTTCCTTCGCCGTCTCGGCGCTTGGCGTGCTGATCTTCTCGGGCCTGACCGCCTATGACACGCAGAAGATCAAGGAGATGTATTTCGAGGGCGACGCTTCGGATGTCGCCGGCCGCAAGGCGATCATGGGCGCGCTGACGCTCTACCTCGACTTCATCAACCTGTTCATGTTCCTGCTGCAGTTCATGGGCGACCGCCGCTAGTTAGCAGCGACGCTTGGACCATTGAGTTCCAGAGGGCGGCCCAACGGCCGCCCTTTTCTTTTGTGTCGGGTTTTGCTGTTATTGCGGCAGAATAACGGCATGCATAAATAATGAGCAGTATCATCATGCGGCCCGCAACGGCGGCTGACCTCGACCGGATCACGGAAATCTATGCCGACGCGGTCAGCCAGGGCACAGCGAGTTATGAGCTGGAGCCGCCCAGCCGCGCCGAGATGGGCGAGCGATTCGACACTTTGATGGCTGGCGGCTTTCCCTATCTGGTGGCAGAAAAGGACGGCGCCGTGCTCGGCTATGCCTATGCCGGCGCCTTCCGGCCGCGCCCGGCCTACCGCTTCATCGTCGAGGATTCGGTCTATGTGGCGCCTGAGGCCAAGGGCCAGGGGGTCGGGCTGTTGCTCATGCAAAGCCTGATCGAGTCCTGCCGGGCGGCGGGCTTCCGTCAGGTCATCGCGGTGATCGGCGACGGGCGGCCGGACAGCGCCTCGGTGCGACTCCACGAAAAGCTCGGCTTTCGCCATTCGGGACGCCTCGAAGGCTCCGGCTACAAGCACGGGCGCTGGCTGGACACGGTGTTCATGCAGCTCCCGCTGAACGGCGGGGCGCTCGCTCCACCCGATCCCGATTCGCTGCCGGAGCAAAAATTCCGCCAGCAAAAATAAGCGGTTAGGCCTCGACGAGCTTCAGCTTGCTGTCGAAGATGCCAAGTACGCGGCCGAGCTCCTGGCCGCGCTTGAGGATGCGGCCGCCGGCGGCAATGACGGCAAAGGCGCCCTGCTTGCGTGCCAGTTTCGGGTCCTTGACGATCTGGAACAGCGGCACTTCGCTGGTGCGGCGGAACACAGAAAACACCGCCCGGTCGGTGAGATGATCGATGGCGTAGTCGCGCCATTCGTTGGCGGCCACCATGCGGCCGTAGAGCCTCAGGATCTGATCCAGTTCACGCCGGTCGAACCGCACCGGCTGATCGAGGCGCTCAGGTCGCGCCTCGTGCAGCGGGATCAATATTGCGGATGCGTCACCATCCCCCGTCCCGCCGCTGTCGTCAGTCATGCCTCGATCCTTCAAAATGAATCTTTGCCAACCAAAGTTGGCGCGTTCGCAGCTGAATTGCAAGACCGGCGAAGCAGGGCGGAGGCGCGCTGTTTCTGCAACGTCCAGTCACTTTTATGAAACGCCTTGTTGGAATTGGTGATGCTTCGCCACATTCTCGCCATTTTTTATCCGCGCTCATGCCCCAATGTCCGACGAGTTTACCCGCGTTGCCTGAGACGGTTCGGTCCGGCACCGGCTCGTAAACCCCAAGCCCCCCGCCCACGGGTCTGCGTCGGATCGAACCAACCTCGGTCTTTCTTCGGAAGGATCGGGTGCGACGATCCCAAAACCTAAATGACCGACGTCAGAAGCAAGCTGACGTCGGTTTTTTGTTTTCGGGGCGGAGCGCGGGGCAATGCGGCGAGGCAGAGCACGATCGTTTTTCTAAGCGATCCTTCCCACCCCCTCTGTCCTGCCGGACATCTCCCCCGCAAGGGGGAGATCGGATTTCACTTCTGCTTTCGCCAATCTCCAATGGTCGAACAAGATGGCGAACATGACAAAGCTGCCAATCTCCCTCCTTGCGGGGGAGATGTGGCCGGCAGGCCAGAGGGGGGTGCTGTCCCGCCGACATCAAGGTCCTGTAAAGCTGTGGCGTCAGCGCATCGTTGCCTTGCCCCTGCCCTGCCTCAGGATGACGAAATGACGATCGTCTCGCTATCGGCGAAACGGAACGCGTCAATCGAGATGTGAAAGCTTCAAGGCTTGTGAATGAAGGCAGCGCCCAGAATGGGGCCGGGCAGGCCATCCCTGCCGACCGACTGCAGCAGCACGGCGCAGCCGCCCTTCTTGGAGATCTCGCTCATCGGCAATTCGTAGCGCTGCGCCTTGCCGTGCCACATGCCGGCGGTCTGGATGCCCGAGACCGCGTTCCAGTAGGTCAGCTTGCGGCCGGTGTTCTCACCCTGGCCGATCTTGACCGTCTGCGGCGGGTCGAAATAGACGATGACGACATGGGCATCGCTGGGACCGTTTCCTGCATCGCCGGCGTCGATCATCACGCGGTCGCTGGTCCGGCTGACCTTGACGGCGACCCGCATGCCCTGGCCGCTCTTGGCCATCCGCGCCAGCGCGCCATCGACATCGACGCGGCTGGCGCCGTTGACATGGACGCGGCCGTTTATCACGGCCTGCGGCGTGTAGACGGAGCGGCTGCCGAAGGCGCGCATATAGTCATTTTGCCGCTCGGTGTTCTCCTTGCGGCTCAGCGTGTCCTGCCAGCCGAGATAATCCCAGTAATCGACATGGTAGGCGAGCGCGACGATGTCTTCCTTGGCGGCCAGCTCGGCGAACAACGCATCGGCCGGCGGACAGGAATTGCAGCCCTGGCTAGTGAACAGTTCGACCACGCCCAACGGCCTATCTATCTGAGGTTTGTCGGCCTGCGTCTTGCCGGGCTCGGCGGTTTGGCCGGTGCCGGCAACCGCTGAGAAGGCCAGCGCAAGGGCCGCCAGCCACAATGTCTTTCGCGAGGCCATGGTCATTCCGATTCCCGCCGGTGGCGCCGGCTTTATTGTCGTTGCTGGAATATGTGGCAGAAGCGGAAGTCAACGGGAAGTCACGTTGCGGTGAAATTTTTGCCGTTGCAACCGACCGCAGCGGCGCAATAGGAGAAGGGCTCGCAGTTCAGGGTAGAAACCGATTCGGGCGGCAATCACGATGTGGCAAACTCTTTCGGCGCCGATCGATCTCTATTGCGAGCGAACCGGGCCGGAACTCTGGTCCGAGCCGGTCAACGCCCTGACAAACCTTGCCTTCATCGCCGCCGGCCTGTGGGGCGTGCGCGAAGTGCGAAGGCTGCGCACCGGCACCTTCGCCGAGGTGCTGGCCTGGTGGGTGGTGGCGATCGGCATGGGCTCGACGATCTTCCACACCTTCGCCACCAGGGGCACGGTCTGGGCCGATGTGCTGCCGATCGCCGGCTTTACGCTGGCCTATACGCTGTTCAACCTGCGCCGCTTCCTCGGCATGCAATGGGGCAAGGCGATCGCCATCTTCGTCGCCTTTTACGTGGTTGCCGGGCTGCTGACGCTGGCGGTGCCGGACTGGCTTCGCCAGGCCTCGAACGGCACGACGGGCTACCTGCCGCCGTTCCTGGCGCTCGCCTTCTTCGGCATACTGGTGGCGGCCAGCGGCAATCGCGCCGGCTGGTACAATCTGGCGGGATCGGCGATCTTCGTCGTGTCCGTCATCTGCCGGATGGTCGACCCGCTGGTCTGCGCCGGCTTCCCGCTCGGCACGCATTTCCTCTGGCACATCCTCAACGGACTGATGCTCGGCGTGCTGCTGGCCGCAGCGGCGCGCTTCGGTGCGCCGAAAATTAGGGCAGTAAAGGAGTAGGGCGAAGCTGCGGAGATTACTTCCCCTACTGCCCTACTGCCCTATTCCCTCACTATGCCGCCAGATCGCGCAGCACGTATTGCAGGATGCCGCCGTTCTTGAAGTAGTCGAGTTCGTCCAGCGTATCGATCCGGCAGATGATCGGCACGTTCTTCACCGTGCCGTCGCCATAGGTGATTTTGGCGGTCATCGTCTGGCGCGGCTTGATGGTGCTCAGCCCGTCGATCTCGACCAGCTCGTCGCCTTTCAGGTTGAGCGACGCCCAGGACATGCCGTCTTCGAAGACGAAGGGGATGACACCCATGCCGACCAGGTTCGAGCGATGGATGCGCTCGAAGGACTGGGCGATGACGGCGCGCACGCCGAGCAGATTGGTGCCCTTGGCCGCCCAGTCGCGCGACGAGCCGTTGCCGTATTCGACACCGGCGAAGATCACCAGCGGCACGCCTTCCTTCTTGTATTCCATGGCCGCGTCGTAGATCGATTCCTCTTCCTTCGACGGGTAGTGGATGGTGTAGCCGCCCTCGCGGCCATTCTCGCCCAGCATGTGGTTGCGAATGCGGATGTTGGCGAAGGTGCCGCGCATCATCACCTCGTGGTTGCCGCGCCGCGTGCCGTACTGGTTGAAGTCGGCGACGCCGACGCCATGGTCGGTGAGATATTTGCCGGCCGGCGAGGCCGCCTTGATCGAACCGGCCGGCGAGATGTGGTCGGTGGTGATCTTGTCGCCGAACAGGCCGAGCACGCGGGCGCCCTTGATGTCGCCGATCTTGCCGAAACCGGCGGTCATGCCGGCGAAATAGGGCGGGTTCTGCACATAGGTCGAGTTGTCGTCCCAGGTGTAGGTCTGGCCTTCCGGCGCCTCGACGTTCTGCCAGTATTCGTCGCCCTTGAAGACGTCGGCATATTTGCGGGCGAACAGCTCGCGGGTGACGTTCTTCTCGATGAACTCCTGGATCTCGGCCGAGCTCGGCCAGATATCCTTGAGGTAGACCGGATTGCCGTTCTTGTCGTCGCCGATCGGCTCCGTGGTGAGGTCCTTGGTGACGGTTCCAGCCAACGCGTGCGCGACGACCAGCGGCGGCGAGGCGAGATAGTTCGCCTGCACGTCGGGCGAGACGCGGCCTTCGAAGTTGCGGTTGCCGGACAGGACCGCGGCAGCAATCAGGCCTTTTTCATTGATGGTCTTCGAGATCGGCGCCGGCAGCGGGCCGGAATTGCCGATGCAGGTGGTGCAGCCGAAGCCGACCAGGTTGAAGCCGATCTGGTCGAGCTCCTTCTGCAGGCCTGACTTTTCCAGATATTCGGCGACCACCTGGCTGCCGGGGGCCAGCGAGGTCTTGACCCACGGCTTCTGCTTCAAACCAAGGCGGTTGGCGTTGCGGGCGAGCAAGCCGGCGCCGATCAGCACGCTCGGGTTCGAGGTGTTGGTGCAGGAGGTGATGGCGGCAATGACGACGTCGCCATGGCCGAGATCGTGGTCGGTGCCTTCGACGGCGTAGCGCTTGTGGATCTCGGCGGCCTTCTTGTATTCGGTCTCCATCGCCTTGGCGAAGCCTTCCGGAATGCCTTCCAGCGCGACGCGGCCTTCGGGCCGCTTGGGGCCGGCCATCGACGGCACGACTGAACCAAGTTCCAACTCGAGCAGGTCGGTGAACACCGGGTCGGCCGAGCCGGTGTCGCGCCACAGGCCTTGCGCCTTCGAATAGGCCTCGACCAGCGCGATGCGATCCTCGCTGCGGCCGGACATTGTGAGATAGCGGATGGTTTCGCTGTCGACCGGGAAGAAGCCGCAGGTAGCGCCGTATTCGGGTGCCATGTTGCCGATGGTGGCGCGGTCGGCCAGCGTCATGTTGGACAGGCCGGGGCCGAAGAACTCGACGAACTTGCCGACGACGCCCTTCTTGCGCAGCATCTGGGTGACGGTGAGCACGAGGTCGGTGGCGGTGACGCCTTCCTTCAGCTTGCCGGTGAGGCGGAAGCCGATAACCTCGGGCAACAGCATGGAGACAGGCTGGCCGAGCATGGCCGCCTCGGCCTCGATGCCGCCGACGCCCCAGCCGAGCACGCCAAGGCCGTTGATCATCGTGGTGTGCGAATCGGTGCCGACGCAGGTGTCGGGATAGGCGGTGGTTTCGCCGTCCTCGGTGTTGGTCCACACCACCTGGCCGAGATATTCGAGGTTGACCTGATGGCAGATACCGGTGCCGGGCGGCACGACACGGAAGTTGCGGAACGCCTGCTGGCCCCATTTCAGGAACTTGTAGCGCTCCTCGTTGCGCTCGTATTCGAGCTCGACATTGCGCGCGAAGGCCAGCGGCGTGCCGAATTCATCGACGATGACGGAATGGTCGATGACGAGGTCGACGGGAACCAGCGGGTTGATCTTCTGCGGATCGCCGCCGAGCGAGGCCATGGCGTCGCGCATGGCGGCAAGGTCGACCACGGCCGGAACGCCGGTGAAATCCTGCATCAGCACACGGGCCGGGCGATAGGCGATCTCGACGCCGGCGGTGCCCTTGTCGGTCAGCCAGCCGGCAACCGCCTGGATCGATTCCTTGGTGACGGAGCGGCCGTCTTCGTTGCGCAGCAGGTTCTCCAGCAGCACCTTCATCGAATAGGGCAGCTGGGCAATGCCGGTGAGGCCGTTCTTCTCGGCCTCGATGAGATCGAAATAGACATACTCCGTACCGCTTGCGGTCAGTGTGCGGCGGCAATTGAAACTGTCGAGGGATTTTGACACGTGCGATCCTTGTCTGTTCAGCCTGAAAGGGAACGGACGCCGATGGCATGCAATCACGCGCAAAGGTGCGGGTACGGCCATTTCCGCTGTCCGTTCCCAAGCAACCCGAGCCGTTCAAGGCGGCGCGTGCGCTGGTTCGGCGCTAATTCTGTTCCCGCGCCGACCGCTGGCACGGATGCACCGCATATAGAGAATTTTCTGGAATAGTTCTAGACAGTTGCAAAGCAAATTTGTGCGATGCGGCAGCTACCGCGACACATGATTTTCAAGGCAGGCGAGGGATGCGGCTGATCGCCGAAAATCTGGGCGGCGAACGCGGCGGCGACACGGTGTTTTCCGGCATCGGCTTTGCCCTGGAGGACGGGCAGGCGCTGGTCGTCACCGGGCCGAATGGTGCCGGCAAATCGACCCTGTTGCGGGTCATCGCCGGGCTGCTGCCGGTGGCCGAAGGCAGCGTGCGGATCGAAGGCGTTGTGAAGATTGAACGCGTTGTGGAGATTGAAGACAGGGGCGAGGCATTTCCGTCGATCGCGTCGGCCTGTCATTACCTAGGTCACCAGAACGCAATGAAGCCGGTGCTCAGCGTGGCGGAAAATCTGCGCTTCTGGCGGTCTTTCAATGGCGATGGACATGCCGACGTCGAAGAAGCTCTGGAAACCGTCGGGCTGGGCGGCATCGGCCACCTGCCCTTCGGCTATCTCTCGACCGGACAACGGCGGCGCGCGGCGATCGCCAAACTGCTGGTCAGCCACCGGCCGCTATGGCTGCTCGATGAGCCGACGGCGGGACTGGACAAGGCTTCGGAGGGGCGATTTGCGCAGCTGATGGGGAAGCATTGCGGAGAAGGTGGCATGATCGTTGCGGCAACGCATTTGCCGCTGGGACTGGATGGGGCGAAGGAGTTGAGGATGGGCGAGTAATGTCGGTGTTTCCGCCCACCCCCCTCAGTCCTGCCGGACATCTCCCCCGCCATCTTCGGAAAGAAGGTGTTCGACGCACTGTGACGCCTCGCCCATGCTAGCCCTCTTCCTGCGCGACATCCGCCTGAACATCCGTGCCGGCGGCGGGGCTTTGACTGGCGTCATCTTCTTCCTCGCCGTCATCGCCACCATCCCGTTTGGGGTCGGGCCTGACCTCAAGCTGCTTGCCCGCATCGGGCCGGCGATCCTGTGGATCGGCGCGCTGCTCTCTTGCCTGCTTGGCCTTGACCGGCTGTTCCAGGCCGACCGCGAGGACGGTTCGCTCGATCTGCTGGTTCTGGGCAACGATCGCCACATGCTGGCCTTGACGGTGCTGACCAAATGCCTGGCGCATTGGGCGGGCAGCGTGCTGCCGCTGGTGGTCGCCGCGCCCTTGCTTGGCCTGTTCATGAACATGGAGCCGCTCAGCATCGGCGCCACGGCGCTGACGCTGCTGGTCGGCACGCCGGCGATCACCTTTATCGGGGCGGCCGGTGCGGCGGTGGCGGTGGCGCTGCCGCGTGGCGGGCTGCTGATCTCGGTGCTGGTGCTGCCGCTGACCATCCCGGTGCTGATCTTCGGCGTTTCGGCGAGCTACGGCGCGACGGCCAATCCCGCTCCGTTTCTGCAGCCCTTCCTCATTCTTGCCGCGCTGACCCTGTTTCTTGCGGTGCTGGGCCCGGTGGCCGCGGCGCTGGCGCTGCGTCATGGAACGGATTGAGGTGACATCAAAGGCTGCGGCGCGGCGACCGATTGCGAAGCCGATGGTGCGGGGCTAAGGGAAGGCATGTTCGAATTGGGCGACATGACCGGTTTGGAAAGTGGCACCTTGGCGGGGCCTGCCGCATGAGCGCGCACGCCCTCTACGTGACGGCCGCCTATACGATCACCGCCGTGGTCCTGGCCGGGCTGGTCGGCTGGATCCTGCTCGACCAGCGGGCGCGCAAGCGCGAGCTCGCCGAACTGGAAGCGTCAGGCGTGCGGCGGCGTTCCGACAAGGGTGCCAAGCCATGAGCACAGAGACGGAAACGCCGCCCCGCAGTCGCCGCCTGTTCGTGATTTTGCCGCTGCTGGTCTTCCTCGGCCTGGCCGGACTGTTCCTGGCGCAGCTGTTGTCGGGGCGCGATGTTTCGGAAGTGCCGTCGGCGTTGATCGGCCTGCCGGCGCCCCAGACCAACCTACCGGAGCTGGAGGGCATCAACTTGCCCGGGCTCGATTCGAAATCCTTCGCCGGCAAGGTCACGCTGGTCAACGTCTTTGCGTCATGGTGCGCGCCGTGCCGCGAAGAGCACCCGGTGCTGCTGGCATTGGCGCAGGACAAGCGTTTCGTGATGGCGGCGCTGAACTACAAGGACCAACCGGAAAACGCCCGCCGGTTCCTCGGCGATCTCGGCAATCCTTTCCAGGCGATAGGGGTCGACGAAGCCGGCCGCACGGCGATCGACTGGGGCGTCTATGGCGTGCCGGAAACCTTCGTCATCGGCAAGGATGGCAAGATCGCCTACAAGTATGTCGGTCCGCTGACGGCCGAGGCGGCACGGATGGTGTTGTTGCCGCAGATCGACAAGGCACTGGCGGCGCATTGATATTCAGACGATACCGGCCTGCAAAAGGCGGCTTCCTTTGCTTCCGGTGCTCACGTACTCAAAAGTACGCTCCACTCCGGTTCTCGGAACCCACCAATCTCGGCTCGGCCTGACCTGAATCTCAACGCGCCTGGGCGGCGCCGAGCAATAGACCTGAGATCAGCCGTAGATCTGCTTGTGGACCTGGTAAAGCATTTCCGAACGGTCGGCGCGCATGTCGGCCAGATCGCGGCTGGAAAAGCTGTCGATTTCGGCGACGAGGCGGTTGTAGTGCTTGCGCTTGGCAATGCTGGTGCGAGCGCGGGTCATGAGATCGTTGAAGATCATAGCAAGGTTCCTTCTGTGCCGCGTTTCTGGCGGCCGGTTGTTCCTCCCTTGATCGATACGAAGCATGACATAGTAGTGGTGCATTGCAAAAAGAAGATGTTGCAATGCACCATTGCACGCAGCGCATAGCCGGTTAACCGGCTCTTACTGACAGTTCTGATGAGGTGGCATCGCTTCCTGCCTGCCTTGAGACGTCAAGATACGGTGAAGCCTCATCATCGATCTTGCCAGATCGATTTCCGGCTGGCTTGATCGCGCCTGCAGCGCCGCGTCCTTCCGGGCGTGCAAGGAACGCTGTAGCACTTTCATTTTGCGCATGATCCTTTCCGAAATCGGAATCGATTTTTCGGGATCATGCGCCCGACCTAAATGCCGGGAGAAAAAGTATGGCCGCCGCAGATTATTACGAAATTCTTGATCCGCGTTTCGCGCGGCTGTTCAATTCCAACGCGCAAGTGGAAAAGCTGTTCACCGGATGCCAATGGGCGGAAGGGCCAGCCTGGTTCGCCGCCGGCCGCTACGTCGTCTGGTCGGATATCCCCAACAACCGCATGCTGCGCTACGACGAGACGGACGGCAATGTCAGCGTCTTCCGTCAGCCCTCCGGCAATTCCAACGGCAACACCGTCGACCGGCAGGGCCGGCTGGTGACCTGCGAGCATTCGGGCCGCCGCGTCAGCCGTACCGAATTCGACGGCTCGGTCACCACCATTGCCACCAAATGGCGCGGCAAGCGGCTGAATTCGCCCAACGATGCGGTGGTCAAGTCGGATGGCTCGATCTGGTTCACCGATCCGAGCTACGGCATCGACACCGACTATGAGGGCGACAAGGCCGAAAGCGAGATCGGCGCCTGCTACGTCTACCGGGTCGACCCCGGCACCGGCGAAGTCGAGGCCGTCATCACCGACATGGTCAGGCCCAACGGCCTTGCCTTCTCGCTCGACGAGAGCAAGCTCTATGTCGCCGACACCGGCCGCACGCATGGCGCGCAGGATCCTGCCCATATACGGGTGTTCAATGTCGGCAAGGGCGGCAAGAAGGTGTCGGGCGAAAAGGTCTTCGCCGACTGCACGGCCGGCCTGTTCGACGGCTTCAGGCTCGATGAGGACGGCCGCATCTGGACCAGTGCGGCCGACGGCATCCACTGCTACGATCCGGACGGGACGCTGATCGGCAAGGTCAAGGTGCCGGAAGTGACCGCCAATTGCGTGTTCGGCGGCAACAAGCGGAATTGCCTCTATATAGCCGGCACCACCTCACTCTACATGGTGCGGCTGATGGTCAACGGCGCCAAAACGTACTGAGCTGCCATCAACAAAATCGAAGGGGAGGAAATCATGCCATTCGTCAACATCCGCATCGTCAAGGAAGTGATCGCCGCCGATCCGGCGGGCAAGAAGGCGGACATAGCCAAGAAAGTCACGGCCGCCATCATGGACGCCACCGGCCTCAGCAATGACGATGTCTGGGTGGTGTTCGAGGAGGTCAACGCCCGCGACTGGTATGTCGGCAAGACCGATGTAGAGACACTGAGAAGCAAGAAGTAGTCTCAGCGGCTGGCGATGAAGTCCGCGAAAGCGGACAGCGCATTGTGCATTGCCAGCCGGTTTTCCGGCTCAGCCAGGATGGTCTCCACCTCCGGTGGCTTCTTGCCGAGCAGGGAGATCTCCAGCACATCTTCGCAAAGCGCAAACGACATCGTGCGCATGATCTCGGTCAGCGCGGCGCGGGCAAACAGCGAACGCCGCGAGGCGTGCACCAGCATCGCGGGCTTCTCGACAGCGGCGTCGCGCGACACCAGCCAGTCGAGGGCGTTTTTCAGCCCGCCCGGCACACCATGGGCATATTCCGGACAGGAGACGATGACGCCGTCGGCTTGAGTGACCGCGTCGATCAGTTCGGATGCCTCGAGCGGCGTCCGCTCGCCCTCATCGTCGGGATTGAAGATCGGCAGACGACCAAGCCGGTCATAGACTGTGACCCGACAGCCGGGGGGAGCATTCCGCGCCAGGGCCGCGACCAGCGCGGAATTGGTGGAGGTCGCCCGCAGGCTGCCGGAGATGGCAAGAATGTTCAGCAAGGATTGGAACCAGTCAGGACGAATCGTCGTTCCCAAAGCCTACCACATGGTCTGCTTGTAAGCGTCGTCCAGCCAGCGGTCGGTCGCCTCGGCCGAATCGGCCACCGCCAGTTGGTCGTGCAGAATCTGGCCGAGCGTCGGCAGCGTCGCGCGGTCGTACCAGGTTTCCGGCTTCCACAGATCCGAGCGCATGAAGGCCTTGGCGCAATGCATGTAGGCGGCCTTGACGGAGACGACTACGACGCTTTGCGGTTGCTTGCCGTCAACGGCGAGCCGTTCGCGCAAGGTCGCGTCGACGGTAATGCGCGCGTCGCCGTTGACGCGCAGCGTCTCGTTCATGCCGGGAATGAGGAACAGCAGCCCGACCGACGGATTCACGAGGATGTTTTCCAGCGTATCCAGCCGGTTGTTGCCGGGCCGGTCGGGGATGGCGATGGTGCTGTCGTCGAGAACGGCGGCGAAGCCGGGCCTGTCGCCCTTCGGCGTCACATCGGCATTGCCGACGCCGTCGGACGAACCGATCAGCACGAAGGGGCTCTTGCCGATGAAGGAGCGGCAATGGCCGTCAAGCGCCTTCAATTCCTTGCGGATCGAGCCATCGGTCGGTCGCGGCGTCTTGTAGATCGTCCTCAGTTCATCGCGCGTCTTGACGAATTCCATGGCCCTCTCTCCAGAGCTTTGTTTGACGCAATCCAATGAGGGAAAGCGGTAGGCGCATTTCCCGGGAATTGCTTTATTTACCGGCTTTCTCTTCCTTCCCGGCTTTGTCCTCGAGCGAATGGCGGAGGATCAGCGGCATCTGGCTGAAAGTAAACAGGAGCGTGATCGGCATGATGCCCCAAACCTTGAAGGTAACCCAGGCGTCGGTGGAGAAATTCCGCCACACCACTTCATTGGCAAGGGCCAGGAACAGGAAGAACAGACCCCAGCGGAAGGTCAGTTTCCTCCAGCCCTCGGCGTCGAGGCTGAAGGCCGAATCGAAGACATAGCCGAGTAGCGACTTGCCGAAGTAGAGGCCGCCGAGCAGCACGCCGCCGAACAGCGTGTTGACGATGGTCGGCTTCATCTTGATGAAGATGTCGTCCTGCAGATAGAGCGTCAGCGCGCCGAAGATGAAGACGACGACGCCAGACACCATCGGCATGATCGGCAAGGTGCGCATCAGAAGCCATGAGGCGATGAGTGCGATTGCCGTGGCGGCCATGAACAGGCCGGTGGCGACGAAGATCGGCCCGCCGAATTCGGCCAGGACAGGGAATTTCCCCACCAGCCACTCGCCGCGCGCATTGGCGAAGAAGAACACCATCAACGGCCCCAGCTCCAGCACCAGCTTGAGCAGCGGATTGACGCCTTCCTTCTTCTGCTTTTGCGGATCGGACGGATCGCGTTCGAGAATGGGTGGGTTCATAGGTCTTCTTTCTTACGCACAATCTGATCCAAAAAGCCTGCAGCTTTTTGGGATATGCTTGTCAGGCAACTCCAGCGATCGCCCTGGCGAATTCGCTTGCTGAAAAAGGTTCGAGGTCGTCGACCTGTTCGCCGACGCCGATGAAATAGACAGGCAATTTGTGCTTTGCCGCTATCGCCACCAGAATACCGCCACGCGCCGTGCCGTCCAGCTTGGTCATCACCAGGCCGTTGACGCCGGCGACATTGCGGAAGATCTCGACCTGGTTGAGTGCGTTCTGGCCGGTGGTGGCGTCGACCGTCTGCAACACGGTGTGCGGTGCTTCCGGGTCTAGCTTGCCCAGCACGCGCACGATCTTTTCGAGTTCGGCCATCAGTTCGGTCTTGTTCTGCAGGCGGCCGGCGGTGTCGATGATTAGCACGTCGGAGCCGGCTTCCTTGGCCTTCTCGAAGGCGTCATAGGCCAGCCCCGCGGCATCGGCGCCGAGCTTGGAAGCGATGACCGGCGATTTCGTCCGCTCGCCCCAGATCTTCAATTGCTCGATCGCGGCGGCGCGGAACGTGTCGCCGGCAGCCAACATCACCGACAGGCCGCCATCGGTCAGCTTGGCCGCCAGCTTGCCGATCGTGGTGGTCTTGCCGGTGCCGTTGACGCCGACCACCAGGATGACATGCGGCTTGTGCGAGAGATCGAGCTCCAGCGGCATGGCGACGTGGCTCAGCACCTTTTCCACCTCGGCTGCCATGATGGCGCGAACCTCGGTGTCCGAGACATCTTTGCCGTAGCGGCTGGAAGCCAGCGCGTCGGTGACGCGCAGGGCGGTCTCCATGCCGAGATCGGCGCGGATCAGCACATCCTCCAGGTCCTGCAGGGTCTCTTCGTCCAGCTTGCGCTTCGTGAAGACGCCGGCGATGTTGCCGGTGAGTTCGCGCGACGAGCGGGCAAGCCCGTCCCTCATGCGCTGGAACCAAGAGCGCCTCGGCGCCGGTTCCGGCGCTTTCTGCGGCTCGGCCTTCTGCTCGACCTTCTTGGCGACCGTCACCTTGCCGGGAGCGGGAACGGGTTTTGGCGCAGGTTGCGGCACGGCCTGCGGTTCGGGCGCGATCTCGGCGCGCACCTGTTGCTGCTCGATCGGGGCCGGCTGGCGAATGGGAGGCGAAATCTCGGCCGGCGGGATTTCGGGTGCCGGCGTTTCGGCCGGAGCCTCGACCGGTGGCGCCGGCACTTCAACAGGCACAGGCTCCGGCTGTGTCTCCGGTTGCGGCGGGTCGATTTCCGGCTGCTCCGGCGCGGGAATTTCCGGCGGCTCCGGTTCGGGAATCGGCTCAGGCACCACAGGCGCGGCCGGGATCTCCTCCGGCGCAGGCTCCTCGACGGGCGCTTCCGGTCCGACCGGCTGCGGCTCTTCGACCGGGGCAGGCTCAGGCTGGATTTCCGGCTCCGGCGGAATGATCGGCGCCGGCTCTGGCGCCGGTTGCTCGACAGGCGACGGTTCCGGCGCGGGAATTGCCTCCGGCTCGACCGTCGGCGTCGGCGCAGTTTCCACTTCGGCCTGCGACTCGTCGCGCTTCAGAAATTCCGGAACGACCTGTTCGGCCGCCGGCTTCAGCGCATCGAGCGCTTCCCATTTGATCGGCGGCAGCGGGGCGGTCTCGTCGACGCGCTCCTCGACCACTTCCCTCTGGCCGAACGAAAATATCTTCTTGAAAAATCCAGCCATGCTTTGCGTTTCTCAGGCGGCGCGGGCGGCAAGGGGCGCCGCGATCAGCCTGATACCATCATGGCCAGTGATATCGGCCTCGACGATCTCGCCCGGCTCGCCCGCGCCGAGTACGGCCAGCGTAAACCCTTCGGTGCGGCCGAGGCCGTTGCGTTCGATCAGGATCGACTGGCGGGTTCCGGAAAGCGAGGACAGATGGCGCCGATACGCAGCTTCACCGGCGGCACGCAGCCGGGCGGCGCGCTGCTTGACCAATTCGCGCCGTACCTGCGGCATGCGCGCGGCGGGCGTGCCTTCGCGCGGGCTGAACGGGAAGACATGTAGATGCGTCAGTCCGCATTCCTCGACGATTTTTTCCGAGTTTTCGAACATGTCATCCGTTTCGGTCGGAAAGCCGGCAATGATGTCGGCGCCGAAGACGACGCCGGGGCGCAACTTGCGCACATCCTCGCAGAAGCGGATCGACTGGTCGCGCAGATGCCGACGCTTCATGCGCTTCAGGATCATGTCGTCACCGGACTGCAGCGACAGATGCAGATGCGGCATCAGCCGCGGCTCGGTGGCGATGGCGTCGAGCAAATCGTCGTCGGCCTCGATCGAATCGATGGACGACAGCCGCAGCCGCCTTACATCGGGCACCTGCCTGAGGATGGTTTTCACAAGCTTGCCGAGCTTTTGGGCACCCGGCAGGTCGGCGCCAAAACTGGTCATGTCGACGCCGGTCAGCACGATTTCGGCATAGCCATTGCCGGCGAGGCGCTTGACCTGCTCGACCACGGCGCCCATCGGCACCGAGCGCGAGTTGCCGCGGCCGTAGGGAATGATGCAGAAGGTGCAGCGATGGTCGCAGCCGTTCTGCACCTGGACGAAGGCGCGCACCCTGCCCTCGATGGCGTCGACCATGTGGCCGGCGGTCTCGCGCACCGAAAAGATGTCGTTGACGCGTGCCTTCTCGGTGTCGTTGACGCCGAAATCCGGCAGTGCGCGATAGGAGTTCGCCTTCAGCTTCTCCTCATTGCCAAGCACGAGGTCGACCTCGTCCATGGCGGCGAAATTCTGCGGTTCGGTCTGGGCGGCGCAGCCGGTGACGATGATGCGCGCTGCGGGGTTGTCGCGGCGCGCCTTGCGGATCGCCTGCTTGGCCTGGCGCACCGCCTCGCCGGTTACGGCGCAGGTGTTGAAGATCACGGCGCCGCCTTCCAGTGCGCCAAGGCCAGCGCTTTCCGCCTCGCGCCGCATAACCTCGGACTCATAGGTGTTCAGCCGGCAGCCGAAGGTGACGACATCGATACCCTGGGAGGCCATCAGGCCGCGCTTTCGGTGTCGCGGGCCCAGGCGCCGGTCGACGGATCGAACCTGCCGGAAAACTCCCATTCGGCGGCACCGGTCAGGATGACGTGGTCATTTTCAAGCCAATCGACATGCAGCGAGCCGCCGCCGGGCGTCATCAGGCTGACGCTGCGGCCGGTCCGGTTGGTGCGGGCCGCCGCCACGACCGATGCGCATGCGGCCGAGCCGCAGGCCTTGGTCAGGCCGGCGCCGCGCTCCCAGGTGCGGATGACCATGGTGTCGGGTGAGGTAACCTCGGCGATGGTGATGTTGGCGCGCTCGGGAAACATCGGATGGTTCTCGAGCAGCGGCCCGAAGCGGTCGAGCTCATAGGACCAGACGTCGCGGTCGACCCAGAAGATGGCGTGCGGGTTGCCCATGGAGACGACCGAGGGCGAATGCAGAACCGGCGCGTCGATCGGGCCGATCTGCAGCTCGATCATGCGCGTATCGTGGAATTCCTCGGCCAGCGGAATATCCTGCCAGCCGAAACGCGGTCTGCCCATATCGACCGAGATCGACCCATCGGCATGTTCGCGTGCGTTGAGGATGCCGGCGACGGTCTCGAAGGTGAAGACCTTCTGGCCGGTTTCGGCGGCGAGCGCCTGGACGACGCAGCGCATGCCGTTGCCGCAAGCCTGCGCCTTGGAGCCGTCGGAATTCAAGATGTCGATGAAAAAGGCGGTGCCCGGCGTCCTGGCGTCGTGGATCGCCATGATCTGGTCGAACCTGGTCGCGGCATCGGCGTTCAAAGAGATTGCCGCGGCCGCCGTCACCCGATCGGCACGGCTACGCATGTCGGCAACGATGATCTCGTTGCCGATGCCGTTCATCTTGGCGAAAGGGGCAGTGCTGGCCATTGCTCCGCGAATTCCGTGTCCGTTTGGCGCTATATGGCGGAAACGAGCAGGAATTACCAGTGCGGAGCAGGCTTACGTCACCGCGAAGATGCCGAGCATCACCAGCAGGAAGATGACCAGAACAATGCCGATGAGGATGCGCGCGCCGGTGGCGGCGGCTCCTGCCAGCGCCGGCATACCGAGCAGGCTCGCCGCCGCGGCGACGATCAGCAGAATGATGATCCATTTGATCATGGATAGGCTCCACGCCAAATTGCGTTGGGGAAGCAACGCGTTTCAGCAATCTGGGTTCCTTGGCGGGCTGCTCGGCTAGATGGCTGGCACGTCCCAGACCTCGCCGGGCCGCAAGGCGCGAAAACGCTGCCGCGGGATGCCTTGATCGTCGAGCGCCTCGGTCAATTTCCGGGCCGGCTCGTCGATCGGTTCGTCGGTGAGCTGGAAGGTGCCCCAGTGGCAGCCGGCGGCATAGGCGGCGTTGCACAGTTTCATGCCGTGCACGGCCTCTTCGGGGTTCTGGTGCTGCGGCGCCATGAACCAGCGCGGCTCATAGGCGCCGATCGGCAGGATGGCGAAACGGAAGCCGCCATGCTTTTCAGCCATCAGCCGGTAGTTGATGCCATCGTGGAAGCCGGTGTCGCCGGCAAAATAGACGTTGCCGTCCGGCGTCTCGATGACGAAGCCGGCCCACAACGCCATGCGCCGGTCGCGGGCGCCACGCGCCGACCAGTGGTGCACCGGCTCGACATGGACGGCGACGCCGTCGCCTATCTCGACCCTGTCGCCCCAGTCATGCGCCGACAGCCGCATGCCGGGAACCGCATCGCCAATCAGCGCATCGTTGCCAAGCGGGGTGATCACCAGCGGGTCGTGACTGGCCTTCATGCGCTTCAGCGTGGCGAGGTCGAGATGGTCGTAATGGTTGTGGCTGACCAGGACGAGGTCGACAGGCGGCAGGTCGGCAAAGGCGATGCCTGGCGGGTTGATCCGTTTCGGTCCGGCAAAGGAGAGCGGCGATACACGCGGCGACCAGACCGGATCGGTGAGGATGTTGAGGCCGGCCGTCTGGATCAGCAGGGTGGAATGACCGACCATGGTCACTTGCAGAGCCGCGCCTTCGATCCGTGTCGCCGGTTTTGCCTGCGGAAAGGGGTTCGGAGCGGGCGCAGGCCATTTCGAGCGCTTGCCGCTCAGCTGCCATTTCAGCAGGTCGGCGAAGCGGCCGGGTGGCTGGCCGTCGGGATTGAAGAACAAGGTTCCGTCGAAATGATCGCTGGGTGGGCCGCTGTAGTAACGGTTGGCAGCCCTCTTTCTCGCGGCCAATTTTGCAGCTCCAGCAGGTTTCGGTTTCCAAGAGATAGGACCAATGCCGCCCGGCGCAAGCATTTGGCGTACCGGACGCTTTGGGCCGGTATGGCGTGACGAGATCCCCAAGGGTTGGGATCGACAGGCGACCGGTGACGCCGCGACTGCGATAAATTTGCAACAAATCTTGGCGCAAACCGTATTTTAACCATATCGGGTTGAAATTTCGCCACCTTCTCCATCTTGGTGGGGGTGAGATTGTGCGGACGGCGCCCCCCAGCCGAATCCGACGGAGGTTGGAATGATTTTTTCGAAAAGCGGCCTGGTGGCCGTATCGCTGGCGGCGCTCGTTGCGAGTGGCTGTTCGACCTCACGGTTCTCGTCGATGGACGACCAGCAACCAGCACCGCTGCAGCCGGCACCGGCCGGCCAGGTGACCGCCAATCAGCTGCCGCCGCCGGCAGCACCGGGCGCCACCGACCCGTCGAAATTCCCGACCGCGCCTGGCAATACGCAGGTGGCATCCTTGCCGCCGGACGGCTCGGCGCCCGCGGGCGCCGCGGACCTGACCGCGGCCAGCGTCGCCGGTGTCTGGAATGCCAGCGTTTCGGGCCAGAGCTGCAAGGTGGCGACCCCGCAGACCAAGTTCGGCGCCGGCTTCCGCGCCGGACCGTTGCACTGCCCGGCGCCGATCGACGGCATCAAGTCGTGGAATGTCGCCGGCAAGCAGCTGACGCTCTATGACGAAAATGGCGGAACGCTGGCGCGGCTCTATTCGTCGGGCGGCTCGAAATTCGACGGCCAGACTTCCAACGGCCAGGCGATTTCGCTTACAAGGTAGGCGACCGCCCCTTATTTGTTTTTACGCAATTCCTGACGAAAACCGCTTTTTCCTGGAATTGCTCGACAACGACGTGACCGATGCATCTGCGTGACGGCCTCCAGACCCATGCGACCGTCAGGCAGCGCTACGACCATCTGGTGGAAACCGGCGCGATCGAACGCGATCCGGCGCAGGAGCGGATCGCCGCCGCGCTCGACCGGCTGACCGACGAGATTTCGGCCAAGCGGCTGGCGCACAAATCCAGTGCGCTTGGCTGGCTGTTCGCCCGCAAGCGCGAGACGCATGAGGCCGTCAAAGGCCTCTACATCCATGGCGGCGTTGGCCGCGGCAAGACCATGCTGATGGACATGTTCTTCGAATTGCTGCCGGTGCGCCGCAAGCGCCGGGTCCATTTCAACGACTTCATGGCCGATGTGCAGGATCGCATCCAGAAGCACCGGCAGGCGCGCAAGGATGGCACGGTCAAGGAGGACGACCCGATTCCGCCGGTGGCCAAGGCGCTTGCCGAGCAGGCCTGGGTGCTGTGCTTCGACGAGTTCTCGGTCACCGACATTGCCGACGCGATGATCCTGTCGCGGCTGTTTTCGGCGCTGTTTGCGAGCGGCGTTGTGCTGGTCGCCACCTCGAACGTGGCGCCGGAAAATCTCTATGGTGACGGTCTGAACCGCCAGCTTTTCCTGCCATTCATCGGCATTATGGAGCGGCATGCGCGGGTGTTGTCGCTCGACGCCGACAAGGACTACCGGCTGGAAAAGCTCGCCCGCACGCCTGTCTATGTCACGCCGGCCGATGCGGCGGCCGACGAAATGCTCGATGAGGCCTGGCAAACCATGACGCGCGGCCTGCCGACGGCCGAGACCTCGCTGACCCTCAAGGGACGGCAGGTGGTGGTGCCGGCTGCCGCCGGCGATGCGGCGCGGTTTTCCTTCGCCGATCTCTGCGAAAAGCCGCTCGGCGCCCGCGATTTCCTGGCGATTGCCGGCCGCTTCTCGACCGTCTTCATCGATCACGTCCCGGTGCTTGGCGAAGGCAAGCGCAACGAGGCCAAGCGCTTCATCCTGTTGATCGACACGCTCTACGATCATCATGCGCGGCTGGTGGTTAGCGCCGCGGCCCCGCCGCCGCAGCTTTATCAAGCCAAACGCGGCGTCGAGGTCTTCGAGTTCGAACGCACGGCATCACGCCTGATCGAGATGCAAAGCCGCGACTGGCTGGAGGATTGGGCGGAACGGCGCAAGGCGAAGGCAGCGCCAGAGGCGGAGCAGGCACGGGCCTGAGATAGTCTCCGGAAGGTCGCGATCCCTGCCCCTCCTCTGTCCCGCCGGCGCCAAATATCTAAAGCGCATACAGATACATCACGAAATCTTCCGCCGGCCCATGCGGCTCCTTGCGCGACTCATAAAGCGCGCGGGCAGGCACATTGCCCGGCTCGGTGCCGACCCAGGCCTCCTCGCAGCCATGCTCGCGGCCAATCGCAAACATCGCGTCGAGCATGTCTCGCGCGATGCCCTGGCGCTGGAAGGCCGGCGAAACGCCGACCTCGTCGATATAGAGCTCGCTGACCTTGTCGGGGTGGCGGTGGATGACGGCGGCGCATTGCCCGACGACCACGCCGTCGGCGAGCGCCACGATCATGAAATGGCCGGGTTCGTGGAGATAGGCTGCCAGCCGATCCGGCATGACCGGCTCGTCGAAGACGTCCTCGGCGACCTGCATCACAAGGGCGTCATCGCCCGGAAATAGCCTTCGGATTTCCATCTTCATTGTGTAAATTCTCTCAAGTCGGCTTACAAACTTTGACGTTTACGTAAATCCCAATCTATCTAACCGATTGAAAATGCTAGCTCCGAAATAATCGATTGAATTTATTCTGCACCAAGGCTATTTGGTGCGGCGAAAATCCGCGGGTTCCTCGCAGCATTCCGGCCTCTTCCTCGACGCCGCCAACCAAGTCGCCAGGGACTTGGGCGCCGTCACTGACAAAGGGAAAACATCCTGACATGGCACGCAACAAGATAGCGCTTATCGGCTCTGGCATGATCGGCGGCACGCTCGCCCACATGATCGGTCTCAAGGACCTCGGCGACGTGGTGCTGTTCGATATTGCCGAGGGCATCCCGCAAGGCAAGGGGCTCGATATCGCGCAGTCGTCGCCGGTCGATGGCTTCGACAGCCGTCTCACCGGCGTCAACGACTATGCCGGCATCGAGGGTGCCGACGTCTGCATCGTCACCGCCGGCGTGCCGCGCAAGCCGGGCATGAGCCGCGACGACCTGCTCGGCATCAATCTCAAGGTCATGGAACAGGTCGGCGCCGGCCTGAAGAAATATGCACCGAAGGCCTTCGTGATCTGCATCACCAACCCGCTCGACGCCATGGTCTGGGCGCTGCAGAAGTTCTCGGGCCTGCCCAAAAGCCATGTCGTCGGCATGGCCGGCGTGCTCGACAGTTCGCGTTTCCGCTATTTCCTGGCAGAGGAATTCAAGGTCTCGGTCGAGGACGTCACCGCCTTCGTGCTCGGCGGCCATGGCGATTCCATGGTGCCGATGATCCGCTATTCGACGGTTTCTGGCATCCCGCTGCCCGACCTGATCAAGATGGGCTGGACCTCGAAAGAAAAGCTCGACCAGATCGTCCAGCGCACCCGCGACGGCGGCGCCGAGATCGTCGGCTTGCTCAAGACCGGCTCGGCCTATTACGCGCCGGCCGCCTCGGCGATCTCGATGGCGGAAGCCTATCTCAAGGACAAGAAGCGCGTGCTGCCGTGCGCGGCGTATCTTTCCGGCCAGTATGGCGTCAAGAACACCTATGTCGGCGTGCCCGTGGTGATCGGCGCCGGCGGCGTCGAGCGCATCATCGAGATCGACCTCAACAAGAGCGAGCAGAAGATGTTCGACGCTTCGGTGGCGACGGTGCAGGGCCTGACCGAGGCCTGCGTCAAGATCGCGCCGCAGCTCGCCTCGAAGTAACCCCCAGCAGTCGACCCGGAGACATCGAAGATGAACATCCATGAGTATCAGGGCAAGGCGCTGCTGAAGAGCTTTGGCGCGCCCGTGGCCGAAGGCGTGCCGGTGTTCAAGGCGAGCGAGGCGGAAGCCGCCGCCAAGGCGCTGCCCGGCCCGCTCTATGTGGTGAAGAGCCAGATCCATGCCGGCGGCCGCGGCAAGGGCAAGTTCAAGGAGCTCGGCCCTAACGCCAAGGGCGGCGTCAGGCTGGCGAAGTCGGTGGCCGACGTGGTCGCCAACGCCAACGAGATGCTCGGGCATACGCTGGTGACCAAGCAGACCGGCGCGGCCGGCAAGCAGGTCAACCGCCTCTATATCGAGGACGGCGCCGACATCGAGCGCGAGCTTTATCTGTCGATCCTGGTCGACCGCTCGGTCGGTCGCGTTGCCTTCGTCGTCTCGACCGAAGGCGGCATGGACATCGAGGCGGTCGCGCACGACACGCCGGAAAAGATCATCACTGTCGCCATCGACCCGGAGAAGGGCGTCACATCCGCCGATCTGAAGGCGCTCAACGGCGCGCTGAAGCTCGATGGCGACGCCGGCCGGGATGGCGACACGCTGTTCCCGATCCTCTACAAGGCCTTCGTCGAGAAGGACATGAGCCTGCTCGAGGTCAATCCGCTGATTGTCATGAAGAATGGCCGGCTGCGCGTGCTCGACGCCAAGGTGTCGTTCGACAACAACGCGCTGTTCCGCCATCCCGACGTGCTCGAACTGCGCGACACCACCGAAGAGGACGAGAAGGAGATCGAGGCGTCGAAATACGACCTCGCCTATGTCGCGCTCGACGGCAATATCGGCTGCATGGTCAACGGCGCCGGCCTCGCCATGGCGACTATGGACATCATCAAGCTCTATGGCGCCGAACCGGCGAACTTCCTCGATGTCGGCGGCGGTGCGTCCAAGGAGAAAGTGACGGCGGCGTTCAAGATCATCACCAAGGATCCGGCGGTCAAGGGCATCCTGATCAACATCTTTGGCGGCATCATGAAGTGCGACATCATCGCCGAGGGCGTGATTGCCGCGGTCAAGGAAGTCGGCCTGGAAGTGCCGCTGGTGGTGCGCCTGGAAGGCACCAATGCCGAACTCGGCAAGAAAATCATCAACGACAGCGGCCTCAACGTCGTGTCGGCCGATGACCTGGACGACGCGGCCAAGAAGATCGTGGCGGCGGTGAAGGGCTGATCCGGTGCCTCCGCGCAAGATAAACCTCGTCGAGGCGGCCGACGCGAAGATCGAGAAGGTCTTCGATCCGCATATTGCCGGCGACGTCAACGACAGCCAGGCGAAAGTCGCCAAGTTCGGCGAGATCTTCGACTGGCATGCGCATGACAATGAGGACGAAGCCTTCCTCGTGCTGCGCGGCCGCATAGCCATCGATTTCCGGGACGGGCCGGTCGAGCTCGGCGAGGGCGACTTCATGGTCGTGCCGCGCGGCGTCGAACACCGGCCGCGTTCGCTCAGCAAGGAACCGGTGGTGCTGATGTTCGAGCCGGCGACGACGCTCAACACGGGCAACGCCAAGAGCGACCTCACCGTCGCCGATCTGAAGCGGCTCTGACCATGAACGCGGCCTCCTTCTCTTCGCTCTCGTCCGACCACCAGCGCCTGCAAGCGCTGGTCGGCACTTGGCGTGGCGAGGAAGATGTGGCGGCCACGCAATGGACCGATGCCGGCACAGCGACGGCCGAAGCCGTTGCCGTGGCTGAATTTGGCGGCCTGTTCGTGGTGCAGCGCTATCGCCAGCGCCGCGACGGCACGGTGTCGTTCGGCGCGCACAGCGTATTCGGCTTCGACCAGCAAAGCAGCGTCGTAACCATGCATCAATTCGACTCGATGGGCTTTGTGCCGGCCGCACCGGCTACAGGCACCTGGGATGGCAATACGCTGACGCTGCTGCGCTCGTCGCCGCGCGGGTCGGCCCGGGTTACCTACGATTTCGACAGCAATGACAGTTACCGCATGCGACTGCAGTTCCAACCTGCCGGCAGCGATGTCTGGCAAGACATGGTGAGCGGCGTCTACAGCCGTGTCTCACCTTCCTCGATCAACGATTTCTAAGAAAAAGGGCCACCATGTCCATTCTCGTCGACAAGAACACCAAGGTGCTGGTGCAAGGCCTGACCGGCAAGACCGGTACGTTCCACACCGAACAGGCGCTGGCCTATCACGGCACCAAGATGGTCGGCGGCATCCATCCCAAGAAGGGCGGCGAGACCTGGACCGGCTCGAAGGGCGAGAGCCTGCCGATCTTCGCCACCGTCGCCGAGGGCAAGGAAAAGACCGGCGCCAACGCTTCGGTCGTCTATGTGCCGCCGGCGGGCGCCGCCGAAGCGATCCTGGAAGCGATCGAGGCCGAGATCCCGCTGATCATCTGCATCACCGAAGGCATTCCGGTGATGGACATGATCAAGGTCAAGGCGCGGCTCGACCGCTCGGCCTCACGGCTGATCGGACCGAACTGCCCGGGCGTGCTCACCCCCAACGAATGCAAGATCGGCATCATGCCGGGAAACATCTTCCGCAAGGGCTCAGTCGGCGTTGTTTCGCGCTCGGGAACACTTACCTATGAGGCTGTGTTCCAGACCACCAATGTCGGCCTCGGCCAGACCACCGCCGTCGGCATTGGCGGCGACCCCGTCAAGGGCACCGAGTTCATCGACGTGCTCGAGATGTTCCTCGCCGATGACGAGACCAAGTCGATCATCATGATCGGCGAGATCGGCGGTTCGGCCGAGGAAGACGCCGCGCAATTCCTCAAGGACGAAGCCAAGCGTGGCCGCAAGAAGCCGATGGCCGGCTTCATCGCCGGGCGCACGGCGCCGGCCGGCCGCACCATGGGTCATGCAGGCGCGGTCATCTCCGGCGGAAAGGGCGGCGCCGAGGACAAGATCGCAGCGATGGAATCGGCCGGGATAAGAGTTTCGCCCTCGCCTGCCCGGCTGGGCACGACGCTGGTCGAGGCGATCAAGGGTTAAATGAGTAGCGAGTAGTGAATAGCGGATAGGAAACGGAGTAACGGCGCGACCCTGGGAAAATCCCTAGTCGCTATCCGCTACTCCCTATTCGCTCTGACAAGGAGACGAAGCCAAGGCTTCGATAGAGACATGGCAAGACAAGATCAGGCCAACGACCAGTTTTCGCTCACTTCATTCCTCTATGGCGGCAACGCCGACTATATCGACGCGCTCTACGCCGCCTATGAGGACGATCCAGCTTCGGTCAATCCCGAATGGCAGGAGTTCTTCGCCGGGCTGAAGGACGACGCGGGCGATGTGCGCAGGAACGCCAAGGGCGCCTCCTGGGCCAAGCCCTCCTGGCCGCTGCAGGCCAATGGCGAACTGGTGTCGGCGCTCGACGGCAACTGGGGCATCGTCGAGAAGCATCTGGAAAAGAAGGTCAAGGATAAGGCGGTCACCAACGGCATCATCCTTTCCGACGCCGACGTGCACCAGGCGACGCGCGATTCGGTGCGCGCCATCATGATGATCCGCGCCTACCGCATGCGCGGCCATCTGCACGCCAATCTCGACCCGCTCGGCATCGCCAAGCCGCTCGAGGACTACAATGAGCTGTCGCCGGAAAATTACGGCTTCACCGCCGCCGACTACGACCGGCCGATCTTCCTCGACAATGTGCTCGGGCTCGAATTCGGCACCATCCGGCAGATGCTGGAGATCCTGACACGCACCTATTGCTCGACGCTGGGCGTTGAGTTCATGCATATTTCCGATCCTGAGGAAAAGGCCTGGATCCAGGCGCGCATCGAGGGCGCCGACAAGGAGATCTCCTTCACCGCCGCCGGCAAGAAGGCGATCCTGCAGAAGTTGGTCGAGGCCGAAGGCTTCGAGCAGTTCATCGACGTCAAGTACAAGGGTACCAAGCGCTTCGGGCTCGATGGCAGTGAATCGCTGATCCCGGCGCTGGAGCAGATCGTCAAGCGCGGCGGACAGCTGGGCATGAAGGAGATCGTGCTCGGCATGGCGCATCGCGGCCGGCTGAACGTGCTTTCCCAGGTGATGGCCAAGCCGCACCGCGCCATTTTCCACGAGTTCAAGGGCGGTTCGGCCGCACCCGACGAGGTCGAGGGCTCGGGTGACGTCAAGTACCATCTCGGCGCCTCGTCGGACCGCGAGTTCGACGGCAACAAGGTGCATCTGTCCTTGACAGCCAATCCCTCGCATCTGGAAATCGTCGATCCGGTGGTGATGGGCAAGGCGCGCGCCAAGCAGGATTATCTGTTCGGCCGCAGCCGCGAGGAGATCGTGCCGCTGGAAGAGCGCGCCAAGGTGCTGCCGCTGCTGCTGCACGGCGATGCCGCCTTCGCCGGCCAGGGCGTGATTGCCGAAATCCTCGGCCTGTCCGGCCTGCGCGGCCATCGTGTCGCCGGCACGCTGCATTTCATCATCAACAACCAGATCGGCTTCACCACCAATCCGCGTTTCTCGCGCTCGTCGCCCTATCCTTCGGATGTGGCCAAGATGATCGAAGCGCCGATCTTCCACGTCAATGGCGACGATCCGGAAGCCGTCGTCCATGCCGCCAAGGTGGCGATCGAATTCCGCATGAAGTTCCACAAGCCTGTCGTGGTCGACATGTTCTGCTACCGCCGCTTCGGCCACAATGAGGGCGACGAACCGGCCTTCACCCAGCCGATCATGTACCGCAACATCCGTACCCACAAGACGACGGTGCAGATCTACGGCGACCGGCTGATCGCCGAGGCCCACATCACCCAGGCCGAACTCGACCAGTTGAAGGCCGACTGGCGGGCGCATCTGGAATCGGAGTGGGAAGTCGGCCAGAGCTACAAGCCCAACAAGGCCGACTGGCTGGACGGCGCCTGGTCGGGGCTGCGCACCGCCGACAACCAGGACGAACAGCGGCGCGGCAAGACCGCCGTGCCGGTCAAGACGCTGAAGGAAATCGGCAAGAAGCTGACCGAGGTGCCGAAGGATTTCGAGGCGCACAAGACGATCATCCGCTTCCTCGAGAACCGCCGCCAGGCGATCGAATCTGGCGAAGGTATCGACTGGTCGACAGCCGAGGCGCTGGCCTTCGGCGCCATCCTGCTCGACGGCAATCCGATCCGCCTGTCGGGGCAGGATTCCGAACGCGGGACCTTCTCGCAACGCCATTCCGTGCTCTACGACCAGCGCGACGAGACCCGCTATATCCCGCTCAACAATCTGTCGGCGGCGCAGGCCGGCTACGAAGTCATCAACTCGATGCTGTCGGAAGAGGCCGTGCTGGGCTTCGAATATGGCTACAGCCTGGCCGAGCCGAAGGCGCTGACCCTGTGGGAAGCGCAGTTCGGCGACTTCGCCAACGGCGCCCAGGTGGTGTTCGACCAGTTCATCTCGTCAGGCGAGCGCAAGTGGCTCCGAATGTCGGGCCTCGTCTGCCTCTTGCCGCATGGCTATGAAGGCCAGGGCCCGGAGCATTCCTCGGCCCGGCTCGAGCGCTTCCTGCAGCTTTGCGCCGAAGACAACATGCAAGTGGCGAACTGCACGACGCCGGCTAACTATTTCCACATCCTGCGCCGGCAGCTGAAGCGCGATTTCCGCAAGCCGCTGATCCTGATGACGCCGAAGTCGCTGCTGCGCCACAAGCGGGCGGTGTCGACGCTGCCGGAAATCTCGGGCGAAAGCTCGTTCCACCGGCTGTTGTGGGACGATGCCCAGCTGCTCCCCAACCAGGCGATCAAACTCACCAAGGATTCGAAGATCCGTCGCGTCGTGCTGTGCTCGGGCAAGGTCTATTACGACCTCTACGAGGAGCGCGAGAAGCGCGGCATCAACGACATCTACCTGCTGCGTGTCGAACAGCTCTATCCGTTCCCGGCCAAGGCGCTGATCACGGAACTGTCACGTTTCCGCAATGCGGAGATGGTGTGGTGCCAGGAAGAGCCCAAGAACATGGGCGCTTGGTCGTTCATCGACCCCTATCTGGAATGGGTGCTGGCGCATATCGACGCCAAGCATCAGCGGGTCCGCTACACCGGCCGCCCGGCGGCCGCCTCGCCGGCGACCGGACTGATGTCGAAGCATCTCGCCCAGCTCGCCGCCTTGCTCGAAGACGCGCTCGGTGAATAGAAGTGATTTGGGTGAATAGAACAGATCTGGGCGAATAACTCAGGAAGAAACGGACAGGCACAATGGCTACCGAAATCCGCGTTCCCACTCTCGGCGAATCCGTCAGCGAAGCGACCGTCGGCAGATGGTTCAAGAAGGTCGGCGACACGATCGCCGCCGATGAACCGCTGGTCGAGCTCGAGACCGACAAGGTGACGGTGGAGGTGCCTGCCGCCGCCGCCGGCACGCTGGGCGAGATCACCGTCAAGGAAGGCGAAACGGTCGGCGTCGGCGCGCTGCTGGGTTCGATTTCGGCAGGTGGCGATGCCGCCGTCCCGGCGACCAAGCCACAGGCGGTGTCGCAGGCCTCGTCGCCGGATGCGGCATCGACCGGCAAGCAGGCGGCAGCCGAAACCGCCAAGATCGCCGGCGACGCCGGCGCGGTCGAGCCGCGCAGCATGCCGCCGGCCCCGGCCGCGGCAAAACTAATCGCCGAGAACAATCTCGCTGTCGACCAGCTCTCCGGCTCGGGCAAGCGCGGCCAGGTGCTGAAGGGCGACGTGCTCGACGCGATCTCGAAGGGCGCGCCATCACAGCCGGCCGAGACGCCCAGGGCAGCCCCGGCGCCGGTTGCCGTGCGGGCGCCGTCCTCGGGCGACGATGCGTCGCGCGAGGAGCGCGTGCGCATGACCAAATTGCGCCAGACCATCGCGCGCCGGCTCAAGGAAGCACAGTCGACCGCCGCCATGCTGACCACCTTCAACGAGGTCGACATGAGCGCCGTGATGGCGCTCAGGACCAAGTACAAGGACGTGTTCGAGAAGAAGCACGGCGTGAAGCTCGGCTTCATGGGCTTCTTCACCAAGGCCGTCACCCACGCTTTGAAGGAAATCCCCTCGGTCAATGCCGAGATCGATAGCACCGACATCATCTTCAAGAACTATGCCCATATCGGCGTCGCCGTCGGCACCGAAAAGGGCCTGGTCGTGCCGGTCGTGCGCGATGCCGACCAGATGTCGATCGCCGAGATCGAGAAGGAGATCGGCCGCCTGGGCATCGCCGCGCGCGACGGCAAGCTTTCGGTCGCCGACATGCAAGGCGGCACGTTTACGATTTCCAACGGTGGCGTCTACGGGTCGCTGATGTCGACGCCGATCCTCAACGCGCCGCAGTCGGGCATTCTGGGCATGCACAAGATCCAGGACCGGCCGGTGGTGGTCGGCGGCCAGATCGTGATCCGGCCGATGATGTACCTGGCGCTCAGCTACGATCACCGCATCGTCGATGGGAAGGAAGCGGTGACCTTCCTGGTCCGTGTCAAGGAAAGCCTGGAGGATCCGGAACGGCTGGTTCTGGATCTGTGAGCGGAGCTGATCCGCAATGAGCGGCTGGCTGGAGCAGTTGGGGTTCAAGCTGGGCCGTGGGCTACGGATTTTACGGCGTGAGCCGTGGACCTCTATGTCCACGCCGGCGGTAGTGTCGGTCGAATGGGATCCGGCGCAGGCGAGCAGCAATCTCGGCCTCTTCGACCTGAGCGATGCGCAAATGGCGGAGCGCGAGATAACGGTCACGGTGATCGGCGAGCTGGATTTGCCGACAGGCGAAATTGTCGCCTGCGATCCGCTGACTACCGGAACCGACTGGCCAGCGTTAAGCCGCAAGGTCAGACCAGGGCGCTACCCGGTATCGTTGCTTGAGGCACAAGGCCGTGTTGCTGCAGCAGTCCTGCGCTTTCGGCCCGGTAGGCCGTTTCGCTGGGAGGTGGCAACCTTGCCCGATCAGGATGCATCGACCCTGAAGGGCGACGAGGTATTTGGATATCCCGTCGATGCCGGTCTTGGTTCGTTCATGGACAAGATGGCAATGGCGTTGATGTCTGAGCAGCAGGACAAGCTTGAAGCCAAGCAGAATTACTATGACGACGTCCTGGCGGCCGAGTTTGCGCCCAACCAGGATCGGTTCGTGATGCATCACCCCGTTGCCGGCAATCCCCTCAACATTGCGATGTTCTCGAGCGGCTGGGGTGACGGGATCTATCCATCGTTCTGGGGACTAAGCGCGGCTGGCGAGCCGCTGCTGCTGATGACCGACTTTGAAGTGCTTGAAAACGCCGATGGCCGCGAGAGCCAGTAGGTCGCCGCGATGCAAAGCCCCTTGTCGTCCGCCATCGCATGCCTAGCGGGATCTCTGGCAGTCTTGTTCACCGGCTCGGCCGCAATCGCAGCCTGCCCGATCGAACTCTCCGTCTACGGCGATGCCCAGAGCGGCAGCGAGATCGATTTTAGCCCGACCGGGACCTCGGCGACCGTCACCAACAGCTTCCGGATGATCCTCGACAACAATGTGGTGCTGAACGGCATCGTCATGTGGAACGAGGGCGTGTCGCGGCCGAACGGCGTGCTGATGTACAAATGCCCTGAGGGCGATGTCACCGGCGAGGAGCTTGCCGCCTGTACGGCCTGGCACGGCGTCATCTACACGTCGGACGACAAGGGCAGCATCGGGCTGCTGCCGGCCGAAGGCGTCGAGGCGCCGAAGACGCTGATCCTACCCGATCTTGGGCAGTCGTTGCGTCAATCCTCGGCCTATGGCGGAAACGGATTTTCGAAAGTGCCGTGGGATGTTTTTGCCTTGAAGGGATGCCAGGAATGAGCGGGACGCAAAAGGTGCTGCTGGTCACCGGCGGCAGCCGCGGCATCGGCGCCGCGATCTGCCGGCTCGGCTCGAAGGCCGGCTACCGCGTCGCGGTCAACTACGCTGCGAATAAGGACGCCGCCGAGGCGCTCGTCGCCGAGATCCAGGCCGCCGGCGGCGACGCTCTTGCCGTCAAGGGCGATGTCGGCGTCGAGGCCGATATCGTTGCCATGTTCGGCGCCGTCGACCGCGCCTATGGCCGGCTCGATGCCTTCGTCAACAATGCCGGTATCGTCGACGTCAAGGCGCGCGTCGACGAGATGGATTTTTCGCGGCTGGAGCGCATGATGCGCATCAATGTCGTCGGTTCGTTCCTCTGCGCCCGCGAGGCGGTGAAGCGCATGTCGACGCGCCACGGCGGCAAGGGCGGATCGATCGTCAACATATCGTCGGCTGCCGCGGTGCTTGGCGCCGCGGACAACTATGTCGACTATGCCGCCTCCAAGGGCGCCATCGACACGTTCACGATCGGGCTCGCCCGCGAGGTGGCGCTGGAAGGCATCCGCGTCAATGCGGTGCGCCCGGGTATCATCGATACGGACATCCATGCCTCCGGCGGACAGCCGGACCGGGTGGCACTGATCCGGGATACGCTTCCGATGAAAAGAGCCGGCACGGCTGATGAAGTCGCTGGTGCGGTTCTCTATCTCTTATCCGACGCCGCGTCCTATACGACGGGCGCGATCCTGAATGTAAGCGGCGGCCGCTGAGCCCCAATCAAGAAGGACAGTATCATGGCTTATGACGTCGTTATCATCGGATCGGGACCGGGCGGCTATGTCTGCGCCATCAAGGCCGCGCAGCTCGGGCTGAAGACGGCGGTGGTCGAGAAGAACGCGACCTTCGGCGGCACCTGCCTCAACATCGGCTGCATTCCGTCCAAGGCGCTGCTTTATGCTTCCGAGATGTTCGCCGAGGCGGGCCATTCCTTCGACACGCTCGGTGTCGAGATCGCCTCGCCGAAATTGAACCTGAAGAAGATGATGGCGCACAAAGACGCGACGGTGGCGTCGAACGTCAACGGCGTCGCCTTCCTGTTCAAGAAAAACAAAATCGACAGCTTTCGCGGCACCGGCAAGGTGATCGCCGCCGGCAAGGTCTCGGTGACCGGCGAGGACGGCAAGGTCGAGGAGATCGAGACCAAGAACATCGTTATCGCCACTGGTTCGGATGTCGCTGGCATTCCCGGCGTCAAGGTCGATATCGACGAGAAGGTGATCGTGTCGTCGACCGGCGCGCTGTCGCTGGAAAAAGTACCTGGCCATCTGGTGGTGGTCGGCGGCGGTGTCATCGGCCTCGAGCTCGGCTCGGTGTGGGCGCGGCTTGGCGCCAAGGTCACCGTCGTCGAATTCCTCGACACCATCCTGGGTGGCATGGACGGCGAGGTCTCCAAGCAGTTCCAGCGAATGCTGTCGAAGCAGGGTTTCGAGTTCAAGCTCGGCACCAAGGTCACCGGTGTCGCCAAGGCCAAGAAGGGCGCGACCGTCACCTTCGAACCGGTCAAGGGCGGTGCTGCCGAGACCATCGAGGCCGACGCGGTGCTGATCGCAACCGGGCGCCGCGCCTATTCCGACAGCCTTGGGCTCAAGGAAGCCGGCGTCGAGGTCGACGAGCGTGGCCGGGTCACGACCGATGGCCATCTCAGAACCAACGTGCCCGGCATCTACGCCATCGGCGATGTCATCGCCGGGCCGATGCTGGCGCACAAGGCCGAGGACGAGGGCGTGGCGGTGGCGGAAACCATTGCCGGCCAGGCCGGCCATGTGAACTATGACGTCATTCCGAGTGTCGTCTACACCAGCCCGGAAATCGCCTCGGTCGGCAAGACCGAGGAGGAGCTGAAGAAGGCGGGCATCGACTACAAGGCGGGGAAATTCCCGTTCACCGCCAATGGCCGGGCGCGCGCCATGCTGCACACCGACGGTTTCGTCAAGATCCTCGCCGACAAGGCAAGCGATCGCGTGCTTGGTGTTCATATCGTCGGCTTCGGCGCCGGCGAGATGATCCACGAGGCGGCGGTGCTGATGGAGTTCGGCGGCTCGTCCGAGGATCTCGCCCGCACCTGCCATGCACACCCGACCATGTCGGAAGCGGTCAAGGAGGCGGCGCTGGCCACCTTCTTCAAGCCGATCCACATCTAAAGGCATTTCATAGACTCTACTCCGGCGGCCATCTGGCGTGGTTTTCTCCGCTTCCGGTGCTCACGGACTCAAACGTCCGCTGCGCTCCGGTTCTCGAAAACCACACCAGCTGACTCACCGGAGCGAGTTTCTGGAAAAGCCTTTAAGGCGGCACCACCCAAAGCAAAACGGCCCGCCTTTTTGGCGGGCCGTTCGTATTTGATATCGAGCCTGATCAGTTGGCCGGTGCGGCAGGAGCCGGCGCAGGCGCTGGAGCCGGTGCGGGCGCTGGGGCAGGCGCCGCTGGAGCGGGCGCAGCCGGAGCCGGTTCGGCTGGCTTCATAGGTTCTGCAGGAGCCGGCGCAGGTGCCGGTGTGCTGGCCGCCGGCGCCTCGGCAGGTGCCGGATGCTCACCGCCGCTTCTTCCGAAAACATAATACGCGACAACCGCCAGAATAACGACGACCAGCACAATCAGCCAGGTGCTGCCACCGCCGCTTGGGCGAGGAGCGTTGGTGGACGAATTGAACGGGTCGTTTGGATTCGGTGTGTTCGCCATAAAAGTGTCCTCCGTGGATGAAAAACATCAAACAACAGCCATCAACGCGTTACCGTCGAATGGGTTTCACACTAGTCGAGGAAAACGCCGAAAACGCGACGCCCGGATCCTCCACCACCATGCGGCGACTCAGTTGACAGCGGTGACAGTATAGCCGGCTTTGCGGAAATCCTCGACCAGGCCTTCGGGACCGGGTCGCCACCGGACTGGCGGCGTTTCGCCACGCAGCGAGCCATAGCAACCTGTGCTATCGTTGGTTGCGAGGGATTTGCCGGTTATGACGCCCACTGCACAAACTTTTCCCGATCCTGAGGGCGCTCTTGCCGGCGCTCAGTTCGCCGACCGATACGTGCTGACAACCGATGGTCTTGCACTGACCGCAATTGGCGCGGCCGAACGTGTCCTGGGGCGAACACCGCGATGGGTCGGCTGGCTTATGCTGCTGCGCAACCTCGCCGTCAGGCCATTCGGGCTGAAAACGGGGGTGGAACGTGACGTGTTGCCGGAAGGCAGGGTCGGTATCTTTCCGCTCATCAGCCAGGCGCCCGGCAGGATCGTCCTTGGCCTGGACGACCGGCATCTCGATTTCCGCCTCCTGGTGGAGGTGAACGACCTCGGCGCGGGCCGGCAGGAAGTGGCTGCGTCGACGATCGTGAAGACCCACAACCTGCTTGGGCGGACCTATCTCGCTGTAGTCAAGCCGTTTCACCGGATCATCGTTCCGGCGATGCTGGCTCAGGTTTTGACCAAGTAGAGTTAAAGCCCCACGGCCGTGACAGTGTAGCCCGCCTTGCGGAAATCCTCGACCAGTCCCTCCGGACCCGGAAGGTGGAGGGCTCCGACCGCCATGAAGGCATTGCCCCTGGCCAGGATCGGCTGAGCATGATCGACCATGACCTTGTTGCGGCTGGTGATCATGGTTTCCTCGAACGCGGCATAGCCTGCGGGGTCGTCCTGCTCATCAGGCATGGCCGCGCGGAACAGCGGCCAGAACATGCCGGTGTCGCCGCGCTGGTAGAGAACGATCATGGTTTCGTTGATGTCGTTGACCTTGTCGCCCAGCTTCAGCGTGTCGACCAGCCCCTTCATGTGAAAGGCCAGCGGCAGCGAGGCCATGGCGCGCAACTGGCTGGCAGCCGTTTCCAGTCCCTCAACCGGCTTGCCGGCGGCCTTGGCACCTTCAGCCAGCTTGACGTCGAGCACCGGGGCGCCGCCGGACTGGCGGGCGAGTTCGCAAGCCGGAAGCGCCATCATGGCCGAGAGCATCCACGGCTTCATTTTGGCGACGGTTGCCGGCGGGATGCCACGCGCGTCAAGTGCGGCATTCATGGCCGCCGCATCGTCCGGCGACAGCAATGACGACAGCGTCGTGGAGTCGGTGAACATCATCAGGTCCGGCTCCTTGAGCATCGCCGCCATCATCTGTTGCTTGTCGAGCACGTCGGTGGTTTCGATGACGATGGTGGCGGCGGCGTCATAGGCCTTCTGCGCGGCCGGCGGCAGCGCGGTGACGCGCGGGTCGGTCATGTGCATGGTGCCGAACAGGAAGGACGGTATTTCGCCCGGCTTCTCCAGCTTCCACAGCAGCCCCTTGCCGTTCGGCGTGGCGGCGGCTTCGGCTTCGATCTTCTGGTAGGCTGACGGATCGCTCTTCTGCAAGGCAGACAGCATGTCGGCGCCGGTGCAGGTCGGTATCTCGGCATGCGCCCTGCCGGCCGCGAGCAGCAGGACGGCGAGGAACGAGAGGAAAAACAGGACATTGAGCGCGACAAGCAGCTTCAGCGACACGGAAGCTGCACGGTCGGCGATGGCGATGACGCGTTTCATGACGCTGTCTTCATGTTTGACCATGACCTTTTCCGAAAACCGGGCCCCACTTTTCGGGATCATGGTCAGGTCTAGGCGCAAAAAGCGGCAAAACGGTTAATCGGCACTGCAAAATTGTCTTCGACCGGCTAGTGCGCCGGTTCGCTTGACACTGACTCAGGCGCGGGGATGGGCAGACTCATAAATTTCGAGCAGCCTGGCAGTGTCGACGCCGGTGTAGATCTGCGTCGTCGACAGGCTGGCGTGGCCCAAGAGCTCCTGGATGGTGCGCAAATCGCCGCCGCGGCCGAGCAGATGCGTGGCGAAGGAATGGCGTAGCGCGTGCGGCGTCGCGGTATCGGGCAGGTTGAGCGCCGAGCGCAGCTTGGCCATGTCGCGCTGGACTATGGCCGGATTGAGCGGGCCGCCGCGCGCGCCGCGAAACAAAAAGCCCTTCGGGTCGAGATGATAGGGGCAGAGCCGGCGGTATTCGGCGATCGCCCGCAGCGCCACCGGCAGCACCGGCACCAGCCGCGTCTTGCCACCCTTGCCGGTGACGCGTAGCACGGTGTCGGTCGCCAATGCCAGATCGGCAGCTGCGAGGCCGAGCGCCTCGGAAATGCGCAGGCCGGAGCCGTAGAGCAGCGTCAGCACGGCGGCGTTGCGGGCGGCGATCCACGGCTCTTCCGCCAGTTGGCCTTCGACGGAAACGACATGCTTGGCATCGCTTGCCGTCAGCGGCTTGGGCAGTGATTTGGGCTGGCGCGGCGCGCGCAAGGCTGCCGCACCGGCCGCGTTGACGAGGCCGCGCCGTTCGAGGAACCGCAGCAGCGAACGGATGCCCGCCAGTCCGCGGCCAAGCGTGCGGGCGCCGGCGCCGGCGTTGCGGCGCGCGGCGAGGAAGCCGCGCAGATCGGCTGGGCGCAGATTGGCGATGTCCGAAATGCCGGGCGAGCCGCCACAATGGCCGGTGAGGAAATGCAGGAACTGCCGCGTGTCGCGCTCATAGGCCTCGACCGTCTCCGGCGACAGCCGGCGTTCGCGCGCCAGCATCTTTAGCCAGCTTTCACGCGCCGCCTGGAGATCGGGTTTTGCCGGGATGAGGAATTCCTGCATGGCGTGCTTTCAAACTTTGCTTCATGCATGCCGTTGTCCCCAAAACCGGGCTCCACTTTTGGGCGACATGCATCAGCCGCCATTTTCCGGCAGCCGGGTTAGGAAGCGGTGAAGAGCCATGTCATTGAAATGACAATCGGGGAGCGTTAGAGCAAAGCCAAAGGATGTCACGCCATGAGCAAGCCCCAGAACCCCGTCCAGATGGCCGTGATCGGCGCCGCCCACGGCATCAAGGGCGAATTGCGGGTCAAGACCTTCACTGGTGAGCCGCTGGCGCTGGCCGATTATGGGCCGCTCTATGCCAGGGACGGCCGCGCCTTCCAGATCATCGACATCAGGCCCGCCAACACGGTCGTCGTCGTCCGCTTCAAGGGTGTTGCCGACCGCAACGCCGCCGAGGCGCTCGCCGGCACCGAACTGTTCGTCGACCGTTCGATGCTGCCCGACGATGGCGAGGAGGACGAATTCTACCATGCCGACCTGGTCGGGCTGGAGGTCCGGGATGATACCGGTGCCGCGATCGGCAAGGTCGTCGCCGTGCACAATTTCGGCGGCGGCGACATTCTCGATGTGACATTGGGCGGACGCAAGGGCGTGCTGATCCCGTTCACGCAGGCCGCCGTGCCTGATGTGTCGATCGCCGAGGGCTTTGTCCGCGTCGACCCGGCGGCGGCAGGGCTGCTCGAGGACGAGGATGGCGATGCGCCGCGCGAGGAGGACTTCGATCCGAAGGGCAGGCCGCGCGGACCGCGCGACGCCGGGGGCAACCGGTGACGTTCAAAGCATCGGTGCTGACGCTCTATCCCGAGATGTTTCCGGGCGCGCTCGGCCTGTCGTTGGCCGGCCGGGCACTGGAGGCCGGCACATGGTCGCTGGAAGCGATCCAGATCCGAGACTTTGCCACCGACCGCCACCGCACCGTCGACGACACGCCGGCCGGCGGCGGCGCCGGCATGGTGATGCGCGCCGATGTTTTGGCCAAGGCTATCGACCATGCTTCACCGGAGGGCGATTTGCGGCCGCGGCTGCTGATGAGCCCGCGCGGCAAGCCGCTGGCGCAGGCGCGCGTGCGCGAACTCGCCGCCGGTCCGGGCGCTGTGATCCTGTGCGGCCGCTTCGAGGGCGTCGACCAGCGGCTGATCGACGCGCGCGGATTGGAAGAGGTTTCGATCGGCGATTTCGTCCTCTCGGGAGGTGAGCCGGCGGCCCTTGTGCTGCTCGACGCGGTGGTGCGGCTGTTGCCCGGCGTCATGGGCAACGCGGTGTCGGGCGAAGAGGAGAGTTTCGAGAACGGCCTGCTCGAACACCCGCATTACACGCGGCCGCAGGAATTCGAGGGGCGCGAGATTCCCGAAGTGCTGATTTCCGGTAATCACAAGAAGATCGCCGCTTGGCGGAGGGCTCAGTCCGAGGCGCTGACGAAAGAGCGGCGGCCGGATCTGCCCGGCGCTCAACCTTTGCTGAAGTAGTAGAAGGCGAGGAACAGGCCGACCGCGACGACGAAGCCGCGCACCGCGTTCTGCGGCACGCGCTTGGCGATCCAGACACCGGCATAGCCGCCCAGCGCGGCGCCCGGGATCATGATGATCGCCTGCGGCCAGGCGACGACGCCGCCCGAGACGAAGACAACGATCGCCACCGCGGCGATGACAATGGCCAGCATGTTCTTCAGCGCGTTCAGCCGGTGGTAGTCGCCGGCTTGCGTCAGGCCGAGCGTCGCCAGCATCATGACGCCCATGCCGGCGCCGAAGAAGCCGCCATAGACGGCGGTAACGAACTGCGCCAGCGACCCGGTCAGCGAGCCGACGGCCGCTTCATGTCCGGGTTTTGGCGACGGCTTCAGCCACGGACCGGCGGCAAACAATGCGGTTGCGCCCAACAGCAGCCACGGCACCAGGACGCGGAAGGACGGATTGTCGAGCGCCAGCAGGATCAGCGCGCCGGCCAGCGCGCCGACGGCCGAGATCATGCAGAGCAGCAATGCGCCACGCCAGAAATGGCGGATGTCATCCCAGTAGGCGAGCGTCGAGGTGATGTAGCCGGGAAACTGCGTCACCGAGGAGGTGGCGTTGGCAACGATCGGCGGCAGGCCGACCAATGTCATGGCGCCGAAGGTGATAAAGGTGCCGCCACCGGCGACCGCATTGGCGGCGCCTGACAGAAAGCCCGCCAGGAAAAGCAGGATGGCGTCGAAGATGGACATGGAAGGCCGCCCCGGAAAACTGTGCTGCGCCCCGGCTTAGGAAGCCTGGCACGCGGACGCAACCCGGCACCGGAAGCTTATGATGGTGCCATGCGGGCAAAAAAGACTCAGGTTCAGGCGTGACAAAGCGCTGAAATAGCTGTATGTGCCCGCCCGTACCGGCAAGAAAAATTCTGCCGGACCCGTCAACAATGACGGTGTAGTCGCCCCTGCCCGATGTCTTGGACACCGATGTCTTCGATAAAGGGCATAGCCGAGCGGTCATTGGAACTGCAAGGCGAGTGTCGGACGCTCTGGCTGTCGGAAGAACAAGAAGTGGATTTTTGAGATGGATATCCTCCGTCAACTCGAGGCCGAGCAGGCCGCCAAGATCGAAGCCAAGCGCAAGCTTCCCGAATTCCAGCCAGGCGACACCGTGCGCGTCCAGGTCCGCGTGACCGAAGGCACCCGCACCCGCGTCCAGGCCTATGAGGGCGTCGTCATCGCCCGCGCCGGTTCCGGCTTCCAGGAAAATTTCACCGTCCGCAAGATCTCCTACGGCGAAGGTGTCGAGCGCGTGTTCCCGGTCTATTCGCCGATGGTCGAAGGTGTCGAGATCGTCCGCCGCGGCAAGGTGCGTCGCGCCAAGCTCTACTATCTGCGCGATCGTCGCGGCAAGTCGGCCCGTATTTCGGAGAACACCGGCGTGCGCGCCCGCAAGCTGAACGACGACGAGCGCGATGCGCTGAACGCCGAGAAGGCCCGCATCGAGGCCGAGAAGGTGGCAGCCGCCGAGGCTCTGGCCGCCGAGACGGCCGCCAAGGAAGCAGCCGAGAAGAAGGCAGCCGCCGAGGCTGAGGCAGCCAAGGCCGCGGAAGCCGCGACCGCCGAATAAGTTTTTCGCCAATCATGTTTGTAGAAAAGGCGGCTTCGGCCGCCTTTTTCGTTTTCAGGAATGATGCACTGGCTGGATATCCGCGATTGACTCCTTTTATATCGTGTACTAAACAATCGTGCACAATATAAATGGAGACACGAGATGACCGCATTGTATTCCACCCAAGCCCGCGCCGTCGGCGGCCGCGCTGGCCACGTCCAGAGCAGCGATGGCCTGCTCAGCCTCGACCTTGCCATGCCGAAGGAACTTGGCGGCAAGGGAGGCGCCACCAATCCCGAGCAGCTTTTCGCCGCCGGCTATGCCGCCTGCTTCGAAAGCGCCATGCGCTTCATCGCCGGCAAGCAGAAGCTGCCGCTGCAGGATGCGTCGGTGACAGCCAATGTCAGCCTGCATCCCAATGGCCAGGGCGGTTTCCTGCTCGGCGTTTCGCTGGCGGCAGAGACGAAAGGTCTTGATCAGGCGGCGGCGGAAGCGCTTGTATCGGCAGCGCACCAGATCTGCCCCTATTCCAACGCCATCAAGGGCAACATCGAGGTGGCGCTTTCGGCAAAGGCGCTTCCGGCAAAGGCAGCATGACCACCAGAACGATCCCTTCGCCCCTGGACGTCCCGGCGGATTTCGCCGGGATACCGAAGCTCGACCAGCATCTGTGCTTCGCGCTCTATTCGGCGAGCGGGCTGATGACACGGCTCTACCGGCCGCTGCTCGAGCCGCTCGGCCTGACCTACCCGCAATACCTGACCATGCTGGCGCTGTGGGAGCATGCACCGCGTACCGTCGGCGAACTCGGCGAAACGCTGGGGCTCGATTCCGCAACGCTGACACCGCTGCTCAAGCGCTTGGAAGCAAGCGGCTTGGTCACGCGCCGGCGCGATGCCGCCGACGAACGCCGGGTGCTGGTCGAACCGACGCCTCACGGCAAAGCACTGCGCGAGGGCGCCAAGGCGGTGTCGGCCGCGATGCGGTGCCATTCGCCGCTCGATAGCGACGAGCTGAAATCCCTGCATCACTCCCTGACCCGGCTGATCGACGGTTTGCGGGAAGCGAGCGCCGATTGACGGGACACCACCGCGATCGTCCAGGAATCCCCGGATTGAAGGTATTGGATTCCGTTTTCACGTGCGCCGACGCAGTGCACCGTCTTGCATGACGCTTGCGGAAAGCTAAAGTCGGCGCCGGATTTTCCTGCAAGCCCGGCCGATGTCCGGGCGCTTTCACTTCCGGGGAGTGTGTCATGACCAAATCGAAACTGCTGCTGGCCGGCCTGCTTGCCCTCATGCTTACGCCCGTTGCCGCCTTGGCGCAGGCGCTGCCCGATCTCGGCGGCAAGAAGGTGGTGGTGGTGACCGAAAACGCCTATCCGCCGCTGCAGTTCATCGATGCCAAGACGGGAAAACAGATCGGCTGGGAATATGATGCGATGAACGAGATCGCCAAGCGGCTGAACTTCACCGTCGAGTACCAGAACACCTCCTGGGACGCGATGATCCAGGCGGTTTCCGACAACCAGTACAATATCGGCATGACCGGCATCACCATCAAGGACGATCGCAAGCAGAAGGTCGACTTCTCCGACCCCTATATGCGTTCGGAACAGTTCATGCTGGTGCGCGGCGACGAAAGCCGCTTCACTGACGCCAAGACCTTCGGCGCCTTCAAGGACGGACTGATCGGCGCCCAGGCCGGTACGACGCCCTTCTACACCGCCGTCTACAGCGTGCTCGACGGCAATGAGCAGAACCCGCGCATCAAACTGTTCGAGACTTTTGGCGCGACGGTGCAGGCGTTGAAGTCCGGCGACGTCGATGTCGTCCTGACCGACGGCACCGCGGGCAAGGGCTATGTCGATGCCTCCGACGGCAAGCTGAAGCTGATCGGCGGGCCGCTCGGCACCGAGGATTTCGGCTTTATCTTCCCGAAGGGTTCCGATCTGGTGAAGCCAGTCAACGCGGCAATCGCGGCGCTCAAGGCCGACGGCACGTTCGACACGCTCAACAAGAAATGGTTCCTTGATTACAAGATGGGGCAGTAACCCCTCTTGTCGAGCGCATTGCATATTGATGGCGCGGTAATCCTCGCGCTGACTCTGCGCTTGAACACCCCCCTCTGTCCTGCCGGACATCTCCCCCTCAAGTGGGGAGATCGGATGTTGCATTGGCTTTCGCCAATTTCCAACGCCAAAAAATGGGCGGCGAGGTCGAGGCTGCCAATCTCCCCCCTTGAGGGGGAGATGTCCGGCAGGACAGAGGGGGGCGCCTTGGCACGTCCCGACATCTGCTTCGCCGGCATGGCCTGATGCAGGCCCCTTCCACCTCAAAATCCGACTTCCCCTGGTGGCTGGTCGTGGCCGTGGCCATCGCGATCGCGGTGGCCGTCTTCATCGCCACCAACAACCTTTACGCCCAGGTCTTTGCCACCGTAGCCAAAGGCATCGGCATCACCGTCTTCGTCACCGTGATTGCCTTCGTGCTGGCTTCGGCCATTGGCCTCGGCATCGCGCTGATGGGGCTGTCGGGCTCACGCTGGCTACGCCAGATCGCCCGCTTCTATGTCGAGATCATCCGCGGCGTGCCGATCCTGGTGCTGTTGTTCTGGATCGCCTTCGTCGGCGCGCCGGCCTTCGTCGCGGGCTGGAATGCCCTGACCGCACCGCTGCAGAATGCCGGCCTCGTGGGCGAGTTGCTGGTGCGCGACGTGTCGCTGTTGTGGCGCGCCATCATGGCGCTGACCATCGGCTATTCGGCGTTCATCTCCGAGGTTTTTCGTGCAGGTATCCAGGCCGTCGAGAAGGGCCAGATCGAGGCGGCGAAGGCGCTCGGCCTGACGCGCGCTCAACGCTTCCGGCTGATCGTGTTTCCGCAGGCGATTCGCACCATCTTGCCGCCGCTCGGCAATGATTTCGTCGCCCTGGTCAAGGATTCCTCGTTGGTCTCGGTGCTCGGCGTCGCCGACATCACGCAGATGGGCAAGGTATATGCCGCCGGCTCGTTCCGCTTCTTCGAGACCTATTCGATCGTCGCCTACATCTATCTCATCCTGACCGTCGGCCTGTCGCTGGCCTTGCGGGCGCTGGAACGCCGGTTGCGCCGCCAGTACGAGGAATAGTTTTTGGACCAGGACAGCGCTACGATCCTTGTCGGCATGTCTCGTTGAGGAGGTCACATGAACGTCGACAAAGCCAATGCGGCGCTGGATTCCGTCTACACGGCCGACACGCCGGAAGCGCTGGCCGAGGCCTATGCCGCATGGGCCGCGACCTATGACAGCGAGACCGCTTCGCTTGGCTATTTGCTGCCTTTCCTGATCACCGCCTGGGTGGCCCGCCACGTGCCGGCGGGCGAAGGGCCCCTGCTCGATGCCGGCTGCGGCACTGGCCTGTCGGGGCCGTCGCTGCAGGCGCTGGGCTACAGCGATATTGCCGGGCTCGACCTCTCCGACGACATGCTGAAAATCGCCGGCAGCCGCAATGCCTACAGCGAGCTGAAACAAGCGATGCTGGGCGGGCCGCTGCCTTGGCCGGATTGTCATTTCCGCGCCTTCTTCTCAACCGGCGTGTTCACCATCAGCCATGCGCCGGCATCGAGCCTGCATGAGCTCGTGCGCATCACCCGGAAGGGCGGCCACGCCATCTTCACCGTGCGCGACCAGGTTTTTGCGAGCGGCGGCTTCCAGGCCGTGTTCGACGGGCTGGAGCAGGCGAAGACATGGCGGCCGGTCGAGCAAAGTCCATGGTTCCGCTGCTATGCGATCGCCGAGCCTGATGCGTTGGTGAAGACCTTCGTTTTTGAGGTGATGTGAGGGCGAGCAACCTACGTCCTGTAACGGCAGCTTCCAATTGCCGAAAAGCCAAAACATTGGTATGAGCCACGCCATGGAAGAGCTTTTTGGCGATCCGGCCTATAAGGGGTTCGTGCTGCAGGACAGAAAACGCCTGCCGTCGCGTTTCTCCGCGCGCGTGTCCGGCGCGCTGACCAGCCGACTACCCTAGGCCGACCTGTCCAGGTCGTTTCGCCGAACCGGTGATCCGGCATCTGCTCCTTCCCATTCTCATATCGACGGATTTACGCACATGAGCGCACCGCGCACCCTCTACGACAAGATCTTCGACGACCACGTCGTCGACCGCCAGGACGACGGCACCTGCCTGCTCTACATCGACCGTCACCTCGTCCATGAAGTGACCAGCCCGCAGGCCTTCGAAGGCTTGCGCCTGAGTGGCCGCAAGGTCCGGCATCCGGAAAAGACGCTGGCCGTGGTCGATCACAATGTCTCGACCTCGCCCGAGCGCAAGTTCGGCATCAAGAACGAGGAGAGCCGCATCCAGGTCGAGGCGCTGGCCAAGAACGCCAAGGATTTCGGCGTCGAATATTATTCGGAAAACGATATCCGCCAGGGCATCGTCCATATCATCGGCCCGGAGCAGGGTTTTACCTTGCCCGGCATGACCATCGTCTGCGGTGACAGCCACACCTCGACCCACGGCGCCTTCGGCGCGCTGGCGCACGGCATCGGCACGTCCGAGGTCGAACATGTGCTGGCGACGCAGACGCTGATCCAGCGCAAGGCCAAGAACATGCTGGTGCGTGTCGACGGCCAGTTGCCGGATGGCGTCACCGCCAAGGACATCATCCTCGCCATCATCGGCGAGATCGGCACCGCCGGCGGCACCGGCTATGTCATCGAATATGCCGGCGAGGCGATCCGTGCGCTGTCGATGGAAGGCCGCATGACGATCTGCAACATGTCGATCGAGGGCGGCGCGCGCGCCGGCCTGATCGCGGCGGACGAGACGACCTTCGCCTACGTCAAGGACAAGCCGCGTGCGCCGAAGGGCGCGGCCTGGGATGCGGCACTGGAATACTGGAAGACGCTGCAGTCCGACGAAGGCGCGCATTTCGACAAGGTGATCGTGCTCGACGCGGCCAAGCTGCCGCCGATCGTCTCCTGGGGCTCCTCGCCCGAGGATGTCGTCTCCGTGCAAGGCATCGTGCCGAACCCGGACGATATTTCGGATGAAAACAAGCGCACCTCCAAGCAGCGCGCGCTCGACTATATGGGGCTGACACCGGGCACCAAGATCACCGACATCACGCTCGATCGCGTCTTCATCGGTTCCTGCACCAACGGTCGCATCGAGGACCTGCGCGCCGTCGCCAAAGTGGTCGAAGGCAAGACGGTCAGCCCGCATGTCGATGCGATGATCGTGCCCGGCTCCGGCCTGGTCAAGGAACAGGCGGAAGCCGAAGGCCTCGACAAGATCTTCGTCGCCGCCGGCTTCGATTGGCGCGAGCCGGGCTGCTCGATGTGCCTTGCCATGAATGACGACCGGCTGAAGCCGCATGAACGCTGCGCCTCGACGTCGAACCGCAATTTCGAAGGCCGGCAAGGCTTCAAGGGCCGCACCCATCTGGTGTCGCCGGCGATGGCGGCGGCGGCGGCGATCGCAGGTCACTTCGTCGACATCCGCGAGTGGAAATAGCGCCGGAGTCTTCGGCTTCGAACGCATGCGCGACCCCGGACCGCCTCGCGGCTCCGGGGTCTTTTCATCCGCTCCGTTGCATATTCAGCTTTCGCTTAACTGCTTGTTTGGGCTTGCGCCCTAAGGTCTTCCCTGACGTAAGCGAGGGGAAGTCACAGTCCTTTGGACACCGGCCTGTTCATAGCGCTGCTCAATCCGACGATCGCGCTGGCACTCGGCGCGGCCTTCCTCGTGCTATGGTCCTATCAACGCCACCGCCCATATCTCGCCGTGCTGGCGACCAGCTACGGTCTCTCGGCGGTCGGCTTCCTGCTGCAATATTTCACCTTGCCCTTCGGCATGCAACTGACCAAGCTGACGTCGAATATCTGCTTCACCGTTGCCGGTTGTTGCCTGTCCAGCGCCATCATCCACCGCTATGGCCGCAAGGTGCCCTATGTCGGGATCGGCGTACTGGCCGGCGGTGGCCTGGCGTCGTTTTGCTGGCTCCTGTTCGTCGCGCCGGATCTCACCTGGCGAATCCTGGCGATGAATTTCGCTTTCGGCGGGATCAGTCTTCTGGTCGCCGCCGAACTGCGCCCGGTGCGCCGCAATGGCCCGACCGAAAACATCCTGTTCGTGCTGTCGCTGCTGTCGGGCCTGAACTTCTTCGTGCGCACCCTTGTCGTCGTCATCGCGCACGGACCCTTCACCAGCTATGACGGCTTCTATGCCTCGTCCTACTGGACGACGGCGCTGCTGTCGCATGCACTGCTGTCCCTGCTCATCGCGCTCTGCCTGTTCTCCGCCGCGGCACTTGACGTGATGAAGGCGCTGAAGACCGAGACCTACACCGACCCGCTTTCGGGTCTTCTCAATCGCCGCGGCTTCGAGGAGCGGGGCATGCAGCTGTTGCGGCACTGCGCCACGGCCCGCTTCCCGGTCGCGCTGGTGCTGGCCGACCTCGATCATTTCAAGGCGCTCAACGACGTACACGGGCACGCGGCGGGCGATCGCGTGATCGCCGACTTCGCTGCGAAGCTTCGGTTGGCTGCCGGGACGCGCGGCGTTGCCGGGCGTATCGGCGGCGAGGAGTTTGCCGTGTTGCTGCCGTTGAGCGATCTCGCCGCCGCACGACTGTTCGCCGAAGCCGTGCGCACGGTCTATTCGGCCGGCCAGGTCGACGGGCTTCCTGCCGGCACCAAGGTCACAGCCAGTTTCGGCGTGGCGGCCCGCAGCGGCGACGAGGCGCTCGAGCCGCTGATGCGCCGTGCCGACGATGCGCTCTACAAGGCCAAGAAGAATGGCCGCGACAGCGTGCGCCTGTCCTACGAGCGCCCGGAAACGATGTTCGTGCCGGAGCCACTCAAGGTGGGCTGATCGCGCCCGGCTGGGCCAGCGTTAACGTCTTCTTCGCCGCTCGATGCTTAGCTGTCGGCGCGGGTTCGGGAAGACTATGAGCGGCGCCAACTTCATCCTGTTGATCAATGTTTCGGTCGCCGGCCTGTTGGCGGCGTCCTTCATCGCGGTCGCGTTGCATGAGGCCGGCCGCGCCGCGCCGCGCTGGCTGGCGTTCGGCTATATGCTGGGCACGGTGTATTTTGCCATCGAATTCAGCATCCCCGCCTTCGACAACGCGCGGCCGGCGGTCGTTGCCGCCTTCGCGGTGTTCCTTGGCGCCACCATCGCCTTCAATGGCGGGCTGGCGCACAAATACGGCGTGTCGCCACCGTGGATGCAGATGCTGTTCTTCCTCGTCGCCACCTCTGTCGCGGTGTATTTCGTGCAGGACCTGCCGCGCCAGTCGCTGGCCCGCATGATGGCCTACCAGCTTCCCTATGCCGTCATGCAATTCATCGGTCTCGTGATCGTGTGGTCATCGAGGCAAAGGCACGCCCGTCTCGACCGCATCCTGATGGCGGTGCTGGCGGCGAGCGGGCTGCAGTTTGCGTCAAAGCCGTTCATCGCGCATGCGCTCGGCGGCTGGGGCGCCAACCCGCAGGCCTATCTGCAAAGCAACTACGCGCTGGTGTCGCAGTCGCTTGGCACCGTCTTTGGCCTGGCGCTGGCGCTGCTGATTCTGGCCATCCTGGTTCGCGACGTGCTCGCCGAGGTGACGTCGAGGTCGGAGACGGACACGCTTTCGCGCCTGCTCAACCGCGGCGGCTTCTCCCGCCACGCGGAGCTGGCGGTGCTGGGCGCCGTGCGGCAAGGCGTGCCGGTCGCGCTGGTCATCGCCGACCTCGATCATTTCAAGAGCGTCAACGACAGCTTCGGCCATGCGTCCGGCGACCGGGTGATCGAGACCTTTGCCGGTTTCCTGCGCGAGGCCGCCGCCGGCCACCATGTCGCCGGCCGCATCGGCGGCGAGGAGTTCGCCATCATCCTGCCGGGAACCAACCTTGCCGCCGCCCGGCTGTTCGCCGAGGGCGCGCGCAGCGCTTTCAGCGCGCTGCCCATCGATGGACTGCCGGTGGACAATCGCTGCACGGCAAGCTTCGGCGTCGCCGAGCTTCATCCGAGCGAGGATTTTGCCGGTCTGATGCGGCGCGCAGACCAGGCACTTTACCAGGCGAAGAATGCCGGGCGCGATTGTGTGCGTGTCTCCGCCGGGCCGGCCGGCGGAAGAGAGATTACAGCCGGCGCTGGTTAGATACGGATCACTGGCAGGGGCTGAGCTCGGGCATCTCGCCATCAGCAAGCCCGTACATATAGCTGCGCCCTTTCACGAACACCGGCGGCCGGTAACAATCGCCGGAGCCGGTGATTTCGTCCGATTCATTCTCGTAGATCACCTTGGGCTGGCCGGCGCTGGTGTAGTCGGACAGCTGCTTGGCCAATTTGCCTTCGCCGACCAGGATGCGCTTGTAGCCGGCGGCGCTGTCGATGACGAGATTGCCGAGCGAATCGGCGTAGACGCGGTCGTGGTGGCGTGCGCCGGCGAGCGCTGGCGCCGCCAGGCCAACGACGGAAGCCGCCACGATGAGCGCCGCAAGGCGCATTCTTTCCGAGTTCGAACGCATGGCGTCCTCCTTGCTTAGAGGAAAGCCTCCTCGAATCAGAAATTAACCTTTTCTTAACCTTTGTTAAGAGGCCGGCGCGATTCGCGGCGATGTCTCGGTAAACATGGTTAATATCCGACTGGGTGGAAAACCCGGTGGCCATCTTTCGGCCATGCTTGGTCGCACCATCGCGGCCGGCGTCAAGCTCGGCGTCTGACGATCTTGATCTTAGCAACGCATCGTGGCCAGTTTGCCGCGCGGGAGGGACAGCATATGGCGCCAGGCCGGACGTTTCGGGTGACGCTTACCCTGTCGCCGCTTCTGGTCGCCATGGCCTGTGTGTCAAATCCTCCGAAAGCCGCCGTCACCGATGTGTCCGCGCCGCAGCCGCGCACCGCCACCTACAATTGCGCCGATGGCGGCAGGATGACCATCGAGAATCTCGGCACCTCGGTCCATGTTCTCGGTTCCGACGGTACCAGCGAGGATCTGCAGGCCTCGCCGGCCAACCAGAACAGCCGTTACCAGCAGGCGCATGACGCGATTGTGATCGATGGCCGCGAAGCGCTGGTGATGAAGGCTGGGTCGACGCCGGTGACCTGCAAGCGCTAATCAGCTGCATTGACATTCAGGTGAGGCCGGCCTGCAAACGGCGGCTTGGGGGCTATGTCGGACCGGTATGTTGCACCGCAGCGATAGCGCGCCGGCTTCGGGCCAATCACCCCTAATCGATTGAAGCTCGCGCCTGCCTTTTAGTCAGACTAAATTACGTTTTCGAAACGGTTTTCTGGCTTTGACGCGGTGCAAAAAGAGCATTAGAAACCGGCTGTCCGAAGTCGCATCCGGAAGCGGCAATGCCGCATTTCCACCTGAGGCTCCAGGGACGCCGAACTGGGGGAGCCATGAGCAAATCACCAGCCACCCGCGCAAGACCACTTTCGCCGCACCTGACCGTGTACCGGCCGCCGATCACCATGACGATGTCGATCATCCATCGCATCACCGGCGGCGCGCTCTATTTCGGTACACTGCTGGTCGCCATATGGCTGATGGCGGCGGCAAGCTCGCAGCCGACGTTCGACTGGGTCAATTGGGCCTTCGGCTCCTGGCTCGGCCGGCTGATCCTTTTCGGCTACACCTGGGCGCTGATGCACCACATGCTGGGCGGCGTGCGCCACCTGGTATGGGACACCGGCGCCGGCCTCGAGAAGCACACCGCCTCGAAGATCGCCTGGGCGACGCTGGCCGGCTCGATCCTGCTCACGCTGCTGATCTGGATCGCCGGCTATATGGCGCGGGGAGCCTGATCATGAGCACTGGTAAGACCGACATGCGCACGCCGCTGGCGAAAGTCCGTGGCCTGGGTTCGGCCCGCGAGGGCACTGGGCATTTCTGGCGCCAGCGCCTCACCGCCATCGCCAACATCCCACTGACGCTGTTCTTCGTCGGTTTCCTGACTGCGCTCAACGGCGGCAGCTACGTTGAGGTGCGGGCATCGCTCGCCAATCCGTTCGTGGCGCTGGTGCTGGCCCTGGTGCTCATCTCCGGGCTCATCCATATGCGGCTCGGCATGCAGGTGATCATCGAGGACTACGTGCATGGCGAGGGCATGAAGCTGGCGCTTATCGCGCTCAATACGTTTTTCACCATAGCGGTCGGCGTCGCCTCGATCTTCGCCCTGCTCAAGCTGACATTCGGAGGCTGAGTTGGCCAAGGACGCAAAAGGAGCCAACACCGGTTCCGCTTACACCTATGTCGACCACAAATTCGACGTCGTGGTCGTCGGCGCCGGTGGCGCCGGCCTGCGCGCGACGCTCGGCATGGCCGAACAGGGCCTGCGCACCGCCTGCATCACCAAGGTGTTCCCGACCCGCTCGCACACGGTGGCGGCGCAAGGCGGCATCGCCGCTTCGCTATCCAACATGGGGCCTGATTCCTGGCAGTGGCATATGTACGACACCGTCAAGGGCTCGGACTGGCTGGGCGATGTCGACGCCATGGAATATCTGGTGCGCGAAGCGCCGGCGGCGGTCTACGAGCTCGAGCACTATGGCGTGCCGTTCTCGCGCACCGAAGAGGGCAAGATCTACCAGCGGCCGTTCGGCGGCCACATGATGAACTACGGCGAAGGCCCGCCGGTGCAGCGTACCTGCGCGGCCGCCGACCGCACCGGCCACGCCATCCTGCACACGCTCTACGGCCAGTCGCTGAAGAACAACGCGCAGTTCTTCATCGAGTATTTCGCACTCGACCTGATCATGGAGCCGGACGGCACCTGCACCGGCGTCGTCGCATGGAACCTCGACGACGGCACCATCCACCGCTTCTCGGCCAAAATGGTGGTGCTGGCGACCGGCGGCTATGGCCGCTCCTATTTCTCGGCGACTTCGGCGCACACCTGCACAGGCGACGGCGGCGGCATGGCGGCACGCGCCGGCTTCCCGCTGCAGGACATGGAGTTCGTGCAGTTCCACCCGACCGGCATCTATGGCGCCGGCTGCCTGATCACCGAAGGCGCGCGCGGCGAGGGCGGCTATCTCGTCAATTCCGAGGGCGAGCGCTTCATGGAGCGCTACGCGCCGTCGGCCAAGGACCTTGCCTCGCGCGACGTCGTCTCGCGCTGCATGACGCTGGAGATCCGCGAAGGGCGCGGCGTCGGCCCGAAGAAGGACCACATCTTCCTGCACCTCGACCACCTCGATCCGGCCGTGCTGCACGAGAGGCTGCCGGGCATTTCGGAATCGGCAAAGATCTTTGCCGGCGTCGACCTGACCAAGGAGCCGATCCCGGTGCTGCCGACGGTGCACTACAATATGGGCGGCGTACCGACGAATTATTGGGGCGAGGTGCTCAACCCGACGCCGAGGAGCCCGGACAAGGTGTCGCCCGGGCTGATGGCGGTCGGCGAGGCGGGCTGTGCCTCGGTGCATGGCGCCAACCGGCTGGGTTCGAACTCGCTGATCGACCTGGTGGTGTTTGGCCGCGCCGCGGCGATCCGGGCCGGCCAGGTCATCGACCGCAAATCGGCGATCCAGGCGCCCAACGAAGCCTCGGTCGAAAAGATCATGGACCGCTTCGACCGGCTGCGCCACGCCAACGGCTCGACGCCGACGGCAAGCTTGCGTGAGAAAATGCAGCGGGCGATGCAGGAAGACGCGGCGGTGTTCCGCACGCAGGAATCGCTGGAGAACGGCTGCAAGCGCATTTCGGAAATCTGGACCGAGCTGAAGGACATAAAAGTGTTCGACCGTTCGATGATCTGGAACTCCGACCTTGTCGAGACGCTGGAACTGGAGAACCTGATGGCCAACGCCATCACCACGGTCTACAGCGCCGAGGCGCGCAAGGAGAGCCGCGGCGCGCATGCGCGGGAAGATTTTTCGGCGCGCGACGACACGGCCTGGCGCAAGCATACGCTGGCCCGGCTCAGCGAAGACGGCAAGGTGACGCTCAGCTACAGGCCGGTGCATACCGAGCCGCTGCTGGCGGAAAAGGACGGCGGCATCAGCCTCGCCAAGATCGCGCCGAAGGCCAGGGTATACTGACCATGGCGCTGGCGGCCTCGGGATATTCCGCTACGCCCCTTCCGGCCAAGCTCGGCCTGAAGGACGGGATGACCGCCGCCTTCATCGCGCTGCCATCGGAACTCGACGACCTGGCCGGCGCCGTGGCTTTTGCCAATGTCGACCGGCTGGTCGATTGGTCTGACATTTCGGGAACGACCCTGAAATACGATGCCGTCCATGCCTTCACCCGGCAGCGCGCCGAGATCGAAGATCGCCTCGGCGACGTCGAGGCGGCGATCAAGCGCGACGGTATGGTCTGGGTGTCCTGGCCGAAGAAGGCATCGAAGGTGGCCACCGACGTCACCGAGGGTGTTGTTCGCGCCGAGGCGCTGAAGCGCGACCTGGTCGATGTCAAGGTCGCCGCCGTGAATGAAATCTGGTCCGGGCTGAAGCTCGTCATCCGAAAGGACCGCAGGTAATGGTCGAACTGACGCTTCCCAAGAACTCGCAGATCAAGCAGGGCAAGACCTGGCCGAAGCCGGAAGGCGCCACCAATCTGCGCGAGTACCGCATCTACCGCTGGTCGCCGGACGATGACGAGAACCCGCGCATCGACACCTATTTCGTCGACATGGACGATTGCGGGCCGATGGTGCTCGACGCACTGCTCTGGATCAAGAACAAGATCGATCCGACGCTGACCCTGCGCCGCTCCTGCCGCGAGGGCATCTGCGGCTCCTGCGCCATGAACATCGACGGCTCCAACACGCTTGCCTGCACCAAGGGCTGCGACGACATTTCCGGCGCCGTCAAGGTCTACCCGCTGCCGCATATGCAAGTGGTCAAGGACCTGGTGCCCGACCTCACCAACTTCTATGCCCAGCACGCCTCGATCCAGCCATGGCTGAAGACGGTGTCGCCGGAGCCGGCCAAGGAATGGCTGCAGAGCCACGAGGAGCGTGAGAAGCTGGATGGGCTCTATGAGTGCATCCTGTGCGCCTGCTGCTCGACCTCCTGCCCGAGCTACTGGTGGAACGGCGACCGCTATCTGGGTCCAGCGACGCTGCTGCAGGCCTATCGCTGGCTGATCGATTCCCGCGACGAGGCCAAGGGCGAGCGGCTCGACAATCTCGAAGACCCGTTCCGGCTCTATCGCTGCCACACCATCATGAACTGCGCGCAGACCTGCCCGAAGGGCCTCAACCCAGCCAAGGCGATCGCCGAGATCAAGAAGATGATGGTGGAGCGGCGGGTGTAGTTTCGGTGGGCAGATCGCCTCATCCGTCAGAGGGGGGTGCTGTCCCGCCGGCCTCGAAAGGATAGCGACCCTATGACAGACACCGACCTTCCCACTCTCTCCCCCGTCGAAGCGCGCGTCCTCGGCTGCCTGATCGAGAAGAAGGAGCTGACGCCGGATGTCTATCCGCTGACGCTCAACGGCGCACATGCCGCGGCCAACCAGAAGACGGCGCGCGAGCCGGTGATGGCGGTCGAGCTTGTCGAGGTCAGGCGGGCGCTGAGCCAGTTGGAGCAGAAGGGCCTGGTCCGGCAGGTCTTCGCCTCGCGCGTCGAGCGCTACGAGCATCAGGTGGCGCAGCGTTTCTCGCTCACCTCGGCGCAGATCGCGCTGATTGGGCTGATGCTGTTGCGGGGCGCGCAGACGGCGCATGAATTGCTGGCGCGGGCCGAGCGCATGGCGCGGTTTTCGTCGATCGAGGCGCTGCGCACCGACCTCGACCTGCTGATCGGCCGCCGGCCGCCGCTGGTGGTGCTGATCGAGCGCGGCCCCGGCCAGCGCGAGGAGCGTTTTATGCATCTGCTGAGCGGCGCGGTGCAGATCGCGGCCGTCGCCATGCACCAGGCGCCGTCCGGCGCCTCGGCTCTCGAAGAACGCGTCAGCGCCCTCGAGGAAGAAGTTGCGAAGCTGCGCGCCCTCATCGAGGCGCTGACCGGCGGGCGCTGACCCGAGAGGTCCGTTTCAGACGATCATTGTCGACGTTGGGCGCCGCCCCTCATTGCCCTGCCGGGCACTTCTCCCCGAATAGGGACGGGGAGAAAGAGGACGGCCGCGACGCCGGCGTTCTTTTTGCAGCGCTGGTGATTGGCGAAACCGTCGATGTGAGCGCCCCTCTCCCCGTCACTATACGGGGAGAGGATGCCGGCAGGCAGGTGAGGGGCAGCGCAAACGTCAGCAGGTTCTGCGATATTGTTCAACCAAGCCTGGCGTCGAGCGATACTTTTATGGCGCCAAGTGCCTTGGAGACCGGGCATTCGGCCTTGGCCTTCTCGGCCAATTCCTTGAATTTCGCCGCATCGATGCCCGGCACCTTGCCGACCACGGTGAGGGCGCTGCCGGTGATGCCGGTGCCGGGAACCAGTGTCACCACCGCCCTGGCGTCGATCTCGGCGGCGGGCGTGCCGTTTTCGGCCAGGAAATGCGAGAACTGCATGGCGTAGCAGCCGGCGTGCGCCGCGGCGATCAGCTCTTCCGGATTGGTGCCGGATTTGCCGCTCTCATCCTCGAAGCGCGCCTTGAACGAATAGGGCGTGCCCTTCAGGGTTCCGCTCTGCGTATCGAGCGTGCCCTTGCCCTCTTTCAGATTGCCTTTCCAGACGGCGTCTGCGGTGCGGTCCATGAATTCCTCCTTGGTTGTCTTGGTGGGTGGTCGTGGTGGGTTGCCGGGGCTTGTGATTGGGGCTTGGCCCGGCGTCCGGTCAACTATAGCGCGTGCGGACGCGAAGGCCACTGCGCTCTTTGGACCACGATGGCGGTGGCTTCGATTCTTTTTTGAAAAAAGCGCGTGCAAAAATGTCGACTTTGATCTTCCTCGCCCGTCCTGCGGGCAGCCACGCAAGTGATGGCCGGATGGAGGATCACATGGATATGCTGTTTTGTGCGCATTGGAAGAAAGCCGGCCACGGAGCCGAGGCCGACTGGATGCACCAGCCCACGCCGGCGTTCGGCCGGTTTCTGGCGGCGGTTGCCATCATCGGGGTTGCGGTGTGCATTCTCGACCATGCGGCGGCGGGCAAGGACCGGATCGACACGCTCGTCGCCGCGACACAGCAAGGGAGCTCGAAATGAAATATGTTTGCCTGGTCTATGGCGAGGAAAAGGATCTTCACGCGCTGACCCCGGCAGGGTCGGCCAAGCTCAACGCCGATTCGCTTGCCTATGACCGATCGCTTGAGGAGAAAGGCTTGCTTGTCGTCGCCGAGGCGCTGCAATCGGTGACGTCAGCCAAAACCGTGCGCCGGCGCCAGGGCAAGCGGCTGGTCACCGATGGGCCCTTCACTGAGACCAAGGAGCAGTTGCTCGGCTTCGTCATGGTCGAGGCAAAGGATCTCGACGAGGCGCTGGACATTGCCGCGGGCATTCCGCTGGCCGAACTCGGCACGATCGAGGTCCGCGCCATCTACGACATACCGGGGTCATGATGCCTGCCATGCGTTGCGGTTATTTGGATCGGGACGGTCGGTTGAGCAAACGTGGTTTCATTTCGTGCGCAATTTTTGCGCGTTGAAGCAAGGCAGGAGTTCTCCTATCGTCGCCGGGATTTTGGGGGATTCGGCATGCCTTTCCTGATTGCTATCCTTGGCGCGTTGGGCGCGGCGGCGTTCTGGTGGTACCGGATGAAGGCGATGAACGAGGCGGCGCGTGACGTTGCCGATGTCATCGGTCGGGTCCAGGGCTCCGTGCGCCGCAAGAAGCTGCGCAAGCAGGCGGCCCTGTCGCCGCTGACCGCGATCGACGATCCGGTGGTGGCGGCGGCGACGCTGATCACCGCCATCGTTTCCGAGGATGGGCCCGTGCTGCCGAAGCGCGAGGCTGTCATTCGCGCGGTGATTTCCGAGATCGCCGACAAAAAGAAGACCGACGAGGCGGTGATCTACGCCAAATGGGCCGCGTCACAGATCGACGACGCCACGATCGTCATCGACAAGCTGGCGCCGTTCCTGCGCGAACGGCTCGACGTGGCCGAGCGAAACGATCTGCTGCAGATGATCAACCGCGCCGCGCAAGGCGGTGAGAAACGTCTTGAGATAGCCGACCAGCGCATATTGCGGCTGCGGCAGAAGCTCGGCTTCGAGGTCAATTAGGTGTGCTGACGTTCAGATGACGCTCGGCCTGACCTGTGTCAGATCGCCTCGCCTTTCAGCAGTCTTGGCGTGCTGGGGGACAGTCCAGACGCCTGACGGATAAAAAACTCCTTCAGGCGCGGCATGCGCTCGACCAGACCGAGCCCGATATCACGGACGGTGCGCAGCGGGCCGATGTCGTTGGAAAACAGCCGGTTCAGCACGTCCGTGGTGATGCCCATCTGCACGGTGTCGAAGCGCCGCCACTGCTGGTAGCGTTCGAGCACGTCGAGCGCGCCGATGTCCTGGCCGAGGCGGTCGGCCTCGACGATCACTTCGGCCAGCGCGGCGACATCCTTGAAGCCGAGATTGAGGCCCTGGCCGGCGATCGGGTGGATGCCGTGGGCGGCGTCGCCGGCCAGCGCTATGCGCGGCGCGACGAAGGCGCGCGCGATGGTCAGGCCGAGCGGCCAGGCGCGCGGCTTGTCCGCGACGCGGATCTCGCCAAGCTTCAGGCTGAAACGCTGTTCGAGTTCGTGCTCGAAGACGAGATCGTCACCGGCAACCAGCTTCTCGGCATCGGGCGTGCGCTCGACCCAGACGATCGACGAACGGTTGGTGCCGTCCTCGCCGGGCTTGAGCGGCAGCGTGGCAAACGGGCCGGCCGGCAGGAAATGTTCTTCCGCGCGGCCATTGTGCGGGCGTTCATGGGCCACCGTACAGACGATGCCGGACTGGCCATATTCCCACTTCACCGTCTTGATGCCGGCCATGTCGCGCAGCTTCGAGTTGACGCCGTCGGCGGCAACCAGCAGCCGGGTCTTCAGCGTCGCACCGTCGGCAAGATGCACAGTGATGCCGGCGCCGTTGGTCTCAAAACCCTGGACGGCGACGCCTTCGATGATGTCGATGCCGAGTTTCTCTGCGCTGGCCCGCAAGGCGCCGTTCAGTACCCGGTTGGCCACCATATGGGCAAAGGGTTCGCCCGGTGCGACCTCGCCGTCGAAGGTCAGGAAGACCGGGCGCACCGGATCGGAGGTGCGCGAATCGGTGATGATCATCTCGGTGATCGCCTGGGCCTGCGGCGCGATCTCGGCCCACACGCCGAGCTGGTCGAGCATGCGGCAGGCGGCGGCGGCGATGGCCGATGCGCGGCCATCCCTTTGCCAGGCGCCGGCGGGCGCGGCATCGACCAGAGCGACGGCAAGGCCCGGACGCGCCTGCTTCAGCGAGACGGCGCTGGCCAAGCCGACATAACCGGCACCGGCGACCAGAACATCGAGCCCGGATCTGTTTTTTGCGTCGGTCTTGCGTTCCATCTTCTTCGCTCCTTGCACGCCGACCGGGTCTTGCGCCCTTGACTGCCTGTCCGTCCTGTCGGAAACCGCCATAACACTTCTGCGGCAAGGGTGCGAAAATATGACGGCTGCCATGGACGAGCTTCTCGGCATTCTCGACCTCGAGAAGCTGGAACACAATCTGTATCGTGGTCGCAGCCCCTTGCTCGACTGGCAGCGCGTCTTCGGCGGACAGACCATCGCCCAGGCACTGGTGGCGGCACAGCGGACCGTCGACCCCGATCGCCACGTGCATTCGCTGCACGGCTATTTCATGCGGCCCGGCGACACCAAGGTGCCGATCGTCTACGAGGTCGACCGGATCCGCGACGGCGGCTCCTTCACCACGCGCCGCGTGGTGGCGATCCAGCACGGCCAGGCGATCTTTTCGCTGGAAGCCTCGTTCCAGCAGGATGAGGTCGGCCTCGAACACCAGGTGCCGATGCCGCAGGACGTCCCGGGGCCAGAGACACTGCTGTCGCAGCGCGAATTGCTGGGCAAATTCGGCGAGGCGGTGCCCGAAGGCATCAAGCGCTACTGGGAGCGCGACCGGCCGATCGAGATGAAGCCGGTGATGCTGAAGCACTACACCAGCCGCGAAAAGCTGGAGCCGAAGCAGAACATCTGGATCCGCACGACCGGTCCGGTGCCGGCGGATCGCGCTACTCAGGCGGCGGTGCTGGCCTATCTTTCCGACATGACGCTGCTCGACACATCGACCTTCGCGCATGGCCGCGCCATTTTCGATCGCGATATCCAGGCGGCGAGCCTCGATCACGCCATGTGGTTCCATCGCAGCCATGCGCTCGACGACTGGATGCTTTATACGCAAGACAGCCCGTCGACCCAGGGGTCGCGCGGCTTTACGCGCGGCTCGCTGTTTGCCCGCGACGGCACGCTGATCGCCTCGGTTGCGCAGGAAGGGCTGATCCGGCTCAAGCGATCGCCTGCAGAGTAGGCATTTTGAGAAAATTGCCTAATTTTTAAGCAGACGGTTTGCCGCCGTTGCGGGCACCTCGTCGCTTTGGCGGCCTCAATTCCTTTGTTTACAATGGGTTAACACCCTGCTTCGGCAATTGGCACGGAGCTTGAATCCTATCGGGCACTCTCCGGCTCCTTGGGTTCGGTGAAGTCGTGCAAACGCGGGGGACCGCAACAGCAAAGGGTGAAACCTTATGAAAATCGTGATGGCAATCATCAAGCCGTTCAAGCTCGACGAGGTGCGTGAAGCGCTTACCGCCGTCGGCATCCAGGGCCTGACCGTCACCGAAGTCAAAGGCTACGGGCGTCAGAAGGGACATACGGAAATCTATCGCGGAGCGGAATACGCGGTCAGTTTCCTGCCGAAGATCAAGATCGAAGTCGCGGTCAGTGCGGACGTGGTCGACAAGGCCGTCGAAGCCATCACCGCGGCCGCCAAGACCGGCCAGATCGGCGACGGCAAGATCTTCGTTTTCGGTATCGATCAGGCGGTGCGTATCCGCACCGGCGAAACAGACACCGACGCGCTCTGAGCGGCGAACACGTATTCCAATGGAGAGTTCAATGAATATTCCTTCCACCTTGAAGACGACGGGACGTGCCGCCCTTTTGGGCTCGCTCGCTCTCGCAGCATGGGGCACGGTCGCCGCCTTCGCGCAGGAAGCGGCTCCAGCCGCGGCCGCGGCTGCGCCGGCTGCCGCCCCCACCCCGGTGCTCGACACCGGCAACACCGCCTGGATGCTGACCTCGACGGCGCTGGTGCTGATGATGACCATTCCGGGCCTGGCGCTGTTTTACGGCGGCATGGTGCGCAAAAAGAACGTGCTCGCCACCATCATGCAGAGCTTTGCCATCACCTGCCTAGTGACGGTGCTGTGGTTCATGTTCGGCTATTCGCTGGCCTTCTCCGACGGCGGCGGCATGAATGCCTATCTCGGTGGCACCTCGAAATTCTTCCATCACGGCATCACCACTGCCTCGCTGTGGCTGCCGGGCGTCGCGAACATTCCTGAATTCGTCTTCTCGATGTTCCAGATGACCTTCGCCATCATCACCCCGGCGCTGATTGCCGGCGCCTTCGCCGAACGCTTCAAATTCTCGGCGCTGCTGATCTTCATGGCGCTGTGGCTGCTGGTCGTCTACGTGCCGATCGCGCATTGGGTCTGGGGTGGCGGCTTCCTCGGCACGGCTGGCGTGCTCGACTTCGCCGGCGGTACGGTCGTCCACATCAACGCCGGTGTCGCCGGTCTGGTCTGCGCGCTGGTACTCGGCAAGCGCGAAGGCTACGGCACCACCAACATGGCGCCGCACAACCTGGTCTACTCGGTGATCGGTGCTTCGCTGCTGTGGGTCGGCTGGTTCGGCTTCAACGCCGGTTCGGAACTGGCTGCCGACGGCCTCGCCGGTGCCGCCATGCTCAACACCCAGGTTGCCACCGCAGCGGCGGCGCTGGCCTGGATGTTCGCCGAATGGATCGTCGCCAAGAAGCCCTCCGTGCTCGGCATCATCTCGGGCGCCGTCGCCGGCCTGGTGGCGGTGACGCCGGCTTCCGGCTTCGTCAACCCGACCGGCGCCTTCATCGTCGGCATCGTTGCCGGCGTCGTCTGCTATCTCTCGGCGGTCAAGGTCAAGCACATGTTCGGCTATGACGACTCGCTCGATGCGTTCGGCGTGCACGGCGTCGGCGGCATCATCGGCGCCCTGCTCACCGGCGTGCTCGCCGATCCGGCGATCAACAGCCTGTCGTCGGGTGCTTCGCTGGGCAAGCAGATTTACGGCGTCGCCGTCACCATCGTGTGGACGGCTATCGCCACCTTCGTGATCCTCTACATCGTCAAGGCGCTGGTCGGCCTGCGTCCGACGACCCAGGAAGAGGTCGAGGGCCTCGACATCTCCCAGCATGGCGAAGTGGTGCCGTAAGGCCAGCTTAGCCAAGGGGCCGGCGGAACCCTCCTCCCGCCGGCCCCCTTATCTGCCTACGCAATTCCGAACGGAGAACCACCGCACATTTTCCTGGAATTGCCTTGAAGATCCCGTCGTGACGCTCCCGAAAGGAGGTCACGCATTGAGGCCCGGACACGTTCCGGGCCTCTTTTTTGGTACCACGCCGAGTTCTCTGCGAACCTGCAGGCGCTTGGCGCTGCCAACTGGCAGACGTCTTGATCGAGCCGAGGTTGGATCTTTCTGCCAACCAAACAATGGCGTGCCCGGTGCCCCGCCGCGAGGCCGCGCGTGGACAGGGCTTGAGCAGGATCTCCCGACAAGCCGTTCCGGCGGCAACTCTATCCGCCGGCGCCGTCGTCCATCATGGTGTTTGTCAGCGCCTCATAGGCGCTGCTGCATGTCTGGGAATGAGGGCAATTCCTGACAATCAGGACAGGCGCCACCGTCAGGACGGCTGCGATCAAAATCTGCAGGGCGAGCCCCAGCAATCCAAATCCCTTGCCGAAAAGACCCCTGTACAGAAAATACACGCCCTGCATCAGACAGGCGGTGGCGAGGGTGTGCAGCAGCGGGCCGGTCGCCCTGGCAAAAGGCGTCACGTAGCCATCCGGGAAGCCCACCATGCCGAGTTCGACGAACCAGTGCAAAGCGAGCAGGAGACTGAGCCCCGCCCAGCCAAGAACCGCCACGCGAAGGATGACAGATTGCATGCCTCAATCCACATTGGTGGCCCTGCGGCGACGTCACGGCCCGTTCTCAGGTCGCTTTCCTCGGGCAGCAAGCGGCTCAACCGGCGGTAACGAGGTTTGATCATCTCAACCTCTTATAGTTAATGCGCCCTTAACCTTCCCGCCGATAGTCTGAGATCCGAATCTGGTGGAGTGCGCCACGCACCCGCACGAAGCAATGACAGACGGGGATGAGCATGCGTTCAGGGGCTTCAGCACCGCTCGCGCTGGCCGATACGGGGCACGGCATCCAGGCGTTCGCGCGGCGCCAGGTCGGGCGGCTGGTCGGCGCCGGCCTGTTCGTGCTGGCCGCCTTCGGCGTCGCCAGCCTTGCCACCTGGAATGTCGCCGATCCGAGCTTCTCGCACGCGACGAACAACACCGTCACCAACGCCATGGGCTATGCGGGTGCTGTATTCTCCGACCTGGCCATGCAGTTCTTCGGCCTTGCCGCGGTTGCTGCGCTGGTTCCGACCGTGATCTGGGGCTTTCTGCTGTTTTCCGCGCGCGGCGTCGACAGGCTGCCCAGGCGCGGGCTTTCCTGGTTTGGTTTCGCCCTGCTCGCCGCGGCAATGGCCGGTTGCGTGGTGCCGCCCAAGACCTGGCCGCTGCCCACCGGCCTCGGCGGCGTGTTCGGCGACATGGTGCTGAAGATCCCCGGCGTTGTCATCGGCGGCTATCCGACCGGGCTGTTCGCCAGCATCATCGCCATCTTGCTGGCCGCACCCGCGCTCTGGCTCTTTGCCCACGGTTCGGCGCTGATCGGACGCAAGAACGGCTTCGCCGTGATGGAGGACGAGCCTGCCGTCGATCCGCGTGAGGACGACCTCTTGTTCGACAATGACGAGGATGAAGGCGACGAAGGCATTCTGGCGCTTGGCGCCATCACCCACTGGTGGCTGTCGCTGCGCGCCTGGATGCACCGCCGCGCCGTGCGCCGCAGGCAGGATCGGGAGGAGTACGAGCCGGAGATGGAGCCGCGCGCGAGCGGCTGGCGGCGCGCCGCCGAACGGGTCGAATCGGCCGAGTTCGCCGAATCGCGGATGAGCCCGGACGGTCGCGCCCGCGTTGAGCCCGAATTCTTCGCCGCCATGGTCAATGATCGCAGCATTTCGGTCGATCCGGATGATGACGATGTCTTCGGCGATCGCTTCGACAATGGCGAAGATGCCGATTTCGACGATGAGCCCGTCGTGCAACGCCGTTCGGTGCCGACCGCCAGGGTGCAGCCGTTCCGCTCCGATGCCGCCACCCGCGTCGAGGCGCCGGCTCCGCGTCCGACTCCGGGCGCCCGTGTCCAGCGCGAGGCGCAGACATCGCTGATCGGCTCGGAAAAATTCGAGATGCCGTCGCTGCATTTCCTGTCTGAACCGAAGAACGTGGTGCGCGATGCCAGCCTGTCCAAGGACGCGCTGGAACAAAATGCCCGCCTGCTCGAGGGCGTGCTGGAGGATTTCGGCGTCAAGGGCGAGATCATCGCCGTCCGCCCCGGTCCCGTCGTCACGCTCTACGAACTCGAGCCGGCGCCCGGCATCAAATCGTCGCGCGTCATCGGCCTGTCCGACGACATCGCCCGCTCGATGAGCGCCATCGCTTGCCGCGTCGCCGTGGTGCCGGGCCGCAACGCCATCGGCATCGAACTGCCGAACGCCAAGCGCGAAACCGTCTATCTCCGGGAGATCCTGGCCAGCCGCGACTTCGAAACGACGAAGGCCAAGCTGGCGCTGGCGCTGGGCAAGACCATCAATGGCGAGGCGGTCATCGTCGACATCGCCAAGATGCCGCACGTGCTGGTCGCCGGCACCACCGGCTCGGGCAAGTCGGTCGCCATCAACACCATGATCCTGTCGCTGCTCTACCGGCTGACGCCGCAGGATTGCCGGCTGATCATGATCGATCCGAAAATGCTGGAACTGTCGGTCTATGACGGCATTCCGCATCTGCTCACGCCGGTGGTCACCGATCCGAAGAAGGCGGTGGTGGCGCTGAAATGGACCGTGCGCGAGATGGAGGACCGTTATCGCAAGATGTCGAAGGTCGGCGTGCGCAACATCGATGGCTTCAACGCCCGTGTGCAGCAAGCCGACAAGAAGGGCGAAAAGATATCGCGCACCGTGCAGACCGGCTTCGACCGCCAGACCGGCGAGGCGATTTACGAGACCGAGAATCTCGACCTCGAGCCGATGCCCTATATCGTCGTCATCATCGACGAGATGGCCGACCTGATGATGGTCGCCGGCAAGGACATCGAAGGTGCGGTGCAACGCCTGGCGCAGATGGCGCGTGCCGCCGGCATCCATGTCATCATGGCGACACAGCGTCCGTCGGTCGACGTCATCACCGGCACCATCAAGGCCAATTTCCCGACCCGCATCTCGTTCCAGGTGACGTCGAAGATCGACAGCCGCACCATCCTGGGCGAGCAGGGCGCCGAGCAGCTGCTCGGCATGGGCGACATGCTCTACATGGCCGGCGGCGGCCGTATCCAGCGCGTGCACGGCCCGTTCGTCGCCGATGAAGAGGTCGAGAAGATCGTCGCGCATCTGAAGCTGCAGGGTGTGCCGGAATACCTCGATGCCATCACCGAGGACGATGGCGAGGACGACGACGAGCCGTCGGGCAAGGGCGGTTCCGGCGGTGGCGGCAGTAACAGCAATTTCGAGGATTCCGATGATCCTTACGATCAGGCGGTTTCCGTGGTGCTGCGCGACGGCAAGGCTTCCACCAGCTACATCCAGCGCCGGCTGGGCATCGGCTATAACCGCGCCGCCTCGATCATAGAGAAAATGGAGAAGGAAGGGATCGTCGGCCCGGCCAACCATGCCGGCAAGCGCGAGATCCTGGTGCCGACCGAAGAGGACAAGTTCTGACCGCGACCCTTATGACATCTCTTGTCTCGCAACCTTGAACCGTTCAGGGCGTTGAAGCGAATGAGGCCCGCCTGACCCGCCAAACTTCAGCCCAACTGGGGGTCCAAGCACTAGGGCAACTCAGGAATCAGATGAGAGTGACCGACATGAAAAACGATCCTTCAGCGCTCCGCAGTTTTGCTCCCACCCGGCGCCAGTTGCTCGGGGTCGGCCTGGGGTTTGCAGGAGCGGCAGCCTTCAACGTGATGCCCGGCTTCCAGTTGCTGGCTTCGGCGCAGGCGGCCGTGCCGCCAGCCGCACAGAAGATCGCCGACCATTTTTCCTCGGTCAAATCGATGAGCGGCGAATTCGTGCAGTTCGGCCCCAAGGGCGAGCAGACCGGCGGCAAGTTCTTCCTCGAACGGCCGGGCAAGATCCGCTTCAACTATGACGGCGCGTCAAATTTCCGGGTGATTTCAGACGGCAAGTCGGTGGTCATCCTGAACAAGAGGCTTAACACCTCCGATCTCTATCCGCTGTCGAAGACGCCGCTGAAGCTGCTGCTCGACGACAGGATCGATCTCTCCGGCGACCGCGTCAAAAGCGTCAAGCAGGAAGACGACCTCACCACCATCCAGCTCGCCGACAAATCGGTGTTCGGCAATTCGAAGATCACGATGATGTTCGATCCCAAATCCTACGAGCTGCGTCAGTGGACGATCACCGACGCACAGGGCAAGGACACGACGGTGATGATCTTCAACGTCAAGGAAGGCGTCAGCTTCGCCGCCGACACCTTCGCCATCGACTACAGCGCGAATCGCGAAGTCAACACCAAGGCGCGGTAGAGCAATTCCAGGAAATGCGTGAAACGGTTTTCCCGGGAAAAGCGCGTTGCGCTTTCCCTGGGGGAATTGCGTTAAAACAAAGAGATAGAGCGGCTCTGCGTTTCCGTGAAACGATGAACCGCCCCAGGACCAATCGCGTCAATAGCTGTGGAAAGCCCTGGGTCGCGCCTCGCCGGGCGGGGGCCGGCTTGTCTTTGCGGCTTGCGGCTGGCAGTTTCCCGGACTGACTCCGTCAAAAGGCGTCTTGCCCGCCAGGGCCTGTCGGTTCTGGCTGGCCATACGCTGTCCTGGATTGCCGAATGCCTTTTTCCATTGCCACCTGGAACATCAATTCCGTTCGCCTGCGCATGCCGATCGTCGAACGCCTGCTTGTCGAGCATGCGCCGGATGTGCTCTGCCTGCAGGAGACAAAGGTTCCGGACGAATTGTTTCCCGAAAAGGCGTTCCGCAAGCTCGGCTACGAGCACATCGCCTTCCATGGCCAGAAGGGCTACCACGGCGTCGCCACGGTGGCGCGGCGGCCGATCGAGGTGGTCGAAAGGCGCCGCTTCTGCGAGATCGAGGACAGCCGGCACCTGTCGGTGACGGTGCGGGCCGGCGGCAAGGCTATCCTGCTGCATAATTTCTACGTTCCGGCGGGTGGCGACGAACCTGATCCTGTCATCAACAGGAAGTTCAAGCACAAGCTCGATTTCGTCGCCGAGATGAATGCCATCCGTGCCGAGCATGACGAGGTGTCCGGCTCCGTCCTGGTCGGCGACCTCAACATCGCTCCGCTCGAACACGACGTCTGGTCGCACAAGCAGTTGCTCAACGTGGTCAGCCACACGCCGGTCGAAACGGAAAGCTTCGAGGCGATGCGGCTGGCCGGCAACTGGGTCGACCTGATGCGGCTCAATATTCCGCAGGAGCAGAAGCTCTACACCTGGTGGAGCTATCGCGCGCAGGACTGGCAGGCCTCGGACCGTGGCCGGCGGCTCGATCATGTCTGGTCGTCGCCAAATCTGGTGGCTGATTTTGCCGGCTACGAGATCCTGCGCCTGGCGCGCGGCTGGGAGCGGCCGTCGGACCATGTGCCGGTCATAGCGCGCTTCGATCTCGATTAAAGCTACGTCGCGGCCAAACCTCACCCCTAAGGTTCTGGCAGCGGGATGACCAGCTCATCGCTGCCGCTAGTCAGAGAAGCGGGGCGCCAGTTCCTCGATACGGCGGATCAGTGTCTGAAATTCCTCGGAGATACGCTGGTGGAGGTTCACCGCGATTTCTGGATATTCTTCCAGGATGCGGCGGAACATCTTGCGGCTGAGCCGTATCACTTCCGAATCGATTTCGGCCGACGCGCTGGTCAGCCGGTTGCTGTCGGCGATCAATGCCAGTTCGCTCAGGATCGCGCCGGGGCCGACCGAACGTATCGGGATGCGTTCGCCGTTCTGCTCTCGATAGAGCAGGATGCGCCCGCTGACCACGACATAGGCGGAATCGGCCTCGTCGTCCTCGCGGTAAAGCTTGTGGTCGGCAAGCAATATTGTGTTCTCGGCGCCGAAGGCGAGCAGACGCAACTGTTCCTGCGTGAAGCCCTCGAAGAGCCTCACGGCGGACAGGATGCGAATGTCGTCATCCAACGCCATCTAGCTGTGTCCCCGAACGGTCAGTCCATTCCCTCCCCTGCGATACGATCCACCACCCCCTCCAACTGGATCGTACCCGAATGCGGTCCCGCCCGGCCGCTGATTGGATAATGAAATGTTTAAGGAACCAGCTTGTAGCCACCGCTTTCTGTCACAAGAATTTCCGCATTGGAAGGATCGCGCTCGATCTTCTGGCGCAGCCTGTAGACGTGGGTTTCCAGCGTGTGCGTGGTGACGCCGGAATTGTAGCCCCACACCTCCTCGAGCAGCACGTCGCGTGTCACCACCTTCTGGTCGGCGCGATATAGATATTTGATGATCGAGGCCTCCTTCTCCGTCAGCCGCACCTTGCCGCCACGCGGGTCGATCAGCAGTTTCTGGCTGGGCTTGAAGGTGTAGGGCCCGACCGAGAAGGTGGCGTCCTCGCTCTGCTCATGCTGGCGCAATTGCGCACGGATGCGCGCCAGCAGCACGGCGAAGCGGAACGGCTTCGTCACATAGTCGTTGGCGCCGGCCTCGAGACCAAGGATCGTATCGGAATCGGTGTCGTGGCCGGTCAGCATGATGATGGGCGCCTTGTAGCCGCCCTTGCGCAGGATCTTCACCGCTTCGCGGCCATCCATGTCGGGCAGCCCGACATCCATGATGAGCAGATCGATGAGGCCGCCGCGCGCGGTGGCGACGCCTTTTGCCGCAGTCGATTCCTGCAGCACGTCGAATTCCTCGTAGAGGGACAATTGCTCGACCAGAGTGCCGCGCAGGTCGTCATCGTCGTCGACGATTAGAATGGTGCGTGAAGTCATGGATCAATCCGTTGTTTTGAAAAGAAAATTCAGTTGACCGCTGTCTCTTTATGCGGAAGCTGACCGGCACAACAGCCGATCACAGTGATTTGTTCCGTGGCACGATCATACAAGAAAAAACGCGATCGCAATGCAGCCGGCGCAAATTTGCGAAAAGGGCTGCGCGTGCTGACCGTGCGGGCGAGGCCCGGAAACCCGAGCCAGGGCCTGCTGCAGGCCGGCAGAACGGTGTTTGCCTGTGCGCTGGGGAGGGGCGGCATCTCGGCCGACAAGCGTGAAGGCGACGGCGCCACGCCGCTTGGCCCGATGCGGATCCTGTCGGGCTATTTCCGGGGAGATCAGTTCTCCGGCGGCCGCAAGACCCGTTTGGAGATGACGCCGATCGGGCCTGATCTGGGCTGGTGCGAGGTGCCTGACGACCGCAACTATAACAGGCCGGTCAAGATTCCCTATGGCGCCAGCCACGAACGCATGCGGCGCGACGACCGCCTCTATGACGCCTGCCTGGTCCTCGATTGGAACCTGGTGCCGCGCCGGCGTGGGCGCGGCAGCGCCATCTTCTTCCATCTGGCGCGGCCCGGCTTCACGCCGACTCAAGGGTGCGTGGCGGTGACGGCGCGCACGATGGCGCGGCTGCTGCCGCTGCTGTCGGACAAGACGGTGATGAGGGTAGTTAGGTAAGGGCCATTGATATTCAGGTGATGCCGGCCTGCAAATGACGATTTCCGCGCTTCCGGTGCTCAGGTACGTCAAGTACGCTCCGCTCCGGTTCTCGGGCCTGTCATTTTCGACTCGGCCTGACCTGAATCTCAACAGCCCTTTGAGCAATCAACCGTTCGGCCGGCGCGGTTTTTGCCAGCCGATGTCGAGCAGGCCCAGTCGGCCAAGCTCCCTATCCATGGCGCGGGCGACGTCACGGCGCTCGGCGCCGATGTCGCGCAGTTGGCGATCGGAGAGGTTCTCGACGTTCTGGTGGGCGATATCGTGGCGGCCGAGGCGTATGGCGACCCTGGCATGGCGAAACCAGTCAAGCGCCGCGCTAAGCCAGGCCGGCGTGGATACCGGCTCATTCAAAACAATGTGGGACATGGCGTGATCCGTTTCATCCGGATATCAAATCCGGTTTGATGGTGTTGCGATGGGTGCATGATGCCGTATTGAAATTTAAATGAGAAACGAGTAGTTCTTTCGAGATCATCAAGTTTTATTTGAGGATGGCATGTCCCGCCTTCTGCCTGGAACGCGAGCGCTGAGGACGCTGGAAGCCGCTGCCCGGCACCTCAACTTCACCCGTGCCGCCGACGAGCTCGGCCTGACGCCGGCTGCGGTCAGCCATCAGATCAAGGAGATCGAGGATCAGCTGGGCATCGTGCTGTTTACCCGCACCAGCCGCACCATCCGGCTGACGGCGGCGGGCACGGTGCTGTTCGAGGCCTCGATCGATGCACTCGACCTGCTTGGCCGGGCCGTCTCGCGGGCGCGCAAGCTGACGCGCGGTACGACACTGCTGAAGGTAACGCTCGACGCGCAGTTCGCGTCAAAATGGCTGATGCGGCGCGTCGACGATTTTCGCAGGCATCAGCCCAATATCGAACTCAGGTTCGACATCGCCTACGAGGTGCGGGATTTCGACCTCGACGACGTCGATGTCGGCATCCGGTTCGGCGTCGGGAAGTACCCGGGCCTTCGCGCCCATCGCCTGTTCGACAACATCATCATCCCGGTGTGCAGCCCGGGCCTGCTGACGTCAGGTCCGCCGCTGCGCGAGCCGCGTGACCTCTTCAACCACACGCTTGCCCATATCGAATGGGCGCGGCAAGGCGTGACATGGCCGAACTGGCGGATGTGGATGGCGGCGGCCGGCATCAACGATTTCGACGACAGCCGCACCATCGTGTTCAGGAACTCCACCGACGCCGTTCAGGCGGCGATCGAGGGCAATGCCGTCGCACTCGCCGACTTCGCCATGGTGGCAAACGACCTCTCCGAAGGCAGACTGGTGCAGCCCTTTGAACTCGGCCTGCGGGTGGGAGCCGAGTTCGCCTATTTCCTGGTCTATCCCGAGAACACGGCCGACGATCCGCGCATCGTCGCCTTTCGCGAATGGATACTCGAGGAAGTGGCAAAGACGTGAATTACGGAATAGGGCAGTGAGGCAGTGAGGCAGTGAGGATAGGCGTCGGTACCGCCTTCGCTTCCCCTATTCCCCTACTGCCCTATTCCCTTTTCATTCAGCCTGCCGCCGCGCCGAACCAGCCGATGACCACGCCGATGATCAGCAGCACGCCGAGCCAGTGGCCGCCGTCGATGAGGGTCAGGTCCCAGCCGAAATCCTGATAGCGATGGTTGACCGAAAGCGTCGTGGCGACGAAGCCCAGCCAAAGCACGAAGCCGAAGACAAGTCCGGCGAGCAATGACGGCTCGCCGCCGGTCATCGCGCCGACCACTAGGGCCATTATGTAGGCCATGATCAGTTCAGCGATGAAGCTGATGACGAAGGGCAGTGGCGATTTCTTCATCGTTGCGGGATCAAGCTTGGCGGCTTTCAGCCACGGCTTGCTCAGGCCCATGTACCAGGCGGCGCCGAACAACCATGCGACGATGGCGGCGGCGATCACCGCCAGCCAGTTCACTGCTTCAAAATCCATGACTTCCCCCTCCGATGCCGATCTGATGGAACGCCTGTTCGGCGATGGCGTCAAGCAAACCGCCAGACGGTGGTGCGCTTGATCAGGGAATCCTCCAATGCCCGGGTGACGGCCACTTCATAGACCGCCAGCGATTCCAGTCCCGCCTTTGGCATATACGACCGGCCGGGATCGCCGACGAGGATCTCGGCGCCGCGCGCCTTCAGCGTCGCGAACCACGGCATCAGCCGGTTGGCGAAGGAATTGTCGTAGAAAACATCGCCGGCCAGGATCACATCCCAGCCCGCATCGGTGCCGATGCAATCGATGCCGAGGAAGTCGATCCCGACATCGTTGGCCTGCGCATTGAGGCGGATCGCGGTTGCACAGAACGGATCGATGTCGGTTGCGATCACGCCGGCGGCGCCAGCCTTGGCCGCGGCAATGGCGACAAGGCCGGAGCCGGAAGCGAAGTCGAGCACGCGCTTTCCCCGAACCGCAGCCGGATTGTCGATGATGTGGCGGGCAAGGCCCTGGCCGCCGGCCCAGGCAAAGGCCCAGAAGGGCGGCGGCAGGCCGATCTCGACCAGCTCATCCTCCGTCCGCTGCCACAAATCATGCGCCTCGTCGGCAAGATGAAGCAGGATTTCCGGCACATGCGGCGGCGCCACCAGCGCCGTGTTGTCGAGGATGAATTGTTTCGCGCTGTCTGGCGTAAGCGCCGTCACGGAGCGGGTGTCAGGCCGCCCATGCGGCAGACTTCCTTCCATTCGGCCGGTGTCACCGGCTGCACGGAAAGCCGCCCGAGCCGCACCAGCGCCATTTCGGCAAGCTTGGGATTGGCCTTGACCTCTTCCAGCGTCGGCGGGCTCGGCACGTCCTTGAAGGCACGGATGTCGACGCATTCCCAGCGCGGGTCGTCGGTTGTGGTGTCGGGATGGGCAAGCGCGCAGACTTCGGCGATGCCGACCACGTTCAGCCCCTCGTTGGAATGGTAGAAGAAGCCGAGATCGCCGATCTGCATGGCCTTCATGTTGTTGCGCGCGGCATAGTTGCGCACGCCGTCCCATTGCGTGCCGGCCTTGCCCTTCGCCTTCAGCGCCTCGAAGGAGAAGACCGAGGGTTCGGATTTGAACAGCCAGTAGTTCATTTCTTTCGCTCCTCCTTGCGGGTCATCACCCAGCGACCGGAATTAACTAGCCGCCGGCTTGTTGAACGTCCAGTTCCACTGGCGAATTTCGACGCTGTCGAACAGCCCGGCCTTGGCGTACGGGTCGGCGGCCGACAAGGCCTGCGCTCCGGCAAGGTCCGGCGCCTCGACGACGACGAGGCTGCCATTGGGCTTGCCTTCGGCGTCAAGGAAGGGACCGGCGAAAGCCAGTTTCTTGTCGCCGTTCAACTCTTCGAGAAAGGCGATATGCTCGGGACGCGTGTCGAGGCGCACCTGCAGGCTCCCGGGCTTGTCCTTGCAAATCAAAGCAAACAGCATGGTCTTTCTCCTGGTCGTGGGATCGATGTTGTGGGGATCAATCGTTGGTTTCGGTCTTGAGCGGCCGGGTCATCAAGGCTGTCACAGCCTGCCGGATGGTGATGGTGCCGTCCAGTATGGCCGCCACGGCGGCAATGATCGGCGCGTCGATGCTTCGCTCGGTGGCGATGCGGGCGGCGATCGCCGCTGTCGGTACGCCCTCTGCCAGCGCCAATCCGGCAAGCGGCTTGCCTTGCCCGAGCGCCAGCCCGTAGGCGAAGTTGCGCGACTGGGTCGATGAGCAGGTGAGCAGCAGGTCGCCAAGGCCGGACAGGCCCATCAGCGTTTCGGGCCTGGCGCCGAAGGCGGCACCGATGCGCCGCAGTTCGACGAAGCCGCGCGTCACCATGGCGGCCTGGGCACTGGCGCCGAGCCCGGCCCCGGTGACAGCACCTGCGGCAATGGCGAAGACGTTCTTCAAGGCGCCGCCGATCTCAACGCCGATGAGGTCGTCGCTCGAATAGCAGCGCAGATTCTCCGCCGAAAAGCGGGCGGCGAGGTCCGCGGCCAATGCCTCGTCGCGGGCGGCCACGACCACCGCCGTCGGCAGGCCCCTGGCGACATCGGCGGCGAAGCTTGGACCCGACAGGGCGGCGACCGGATTTTGTGGCAGGATCTCGCCGACGATCGCCGACAGCAAGGCGCCGGTGTCGCGCTCTATGCCCTTGGCGCAGAGGACGAGCGGAATATCGGCAGGCACATGGCCTTTCGCGACCGCCAGCATTGCCCGCAGCGATTGCGCCGGCGTCACCGCCAGCACGCAATCGGCGCCAGTGAGTGCCGCGTTGATGTCGCTCGTCGCGTCGATGCCGGGCGCGATGGCGATGCCCGGCAGATAGCGCGGGTTCTCGCCGCGATCGATCGCGGTGACGGTTTCGGGGTCGCGGGCGAACAACCGCACCGAATGGCCGGCACGCAGCATGGCCAGCGCCAGCGCCGTGCCCCAGGCGCCACCGCCAAGCACGCTGACGCGCCAGCCGCTTTTGCCCGGTTTTTCCTTGCCTTGGCTGTTCATCTCCCGGCCATTCATGCCTTGGCTCCGCGCCGGCCGGAGCCGACCATCGGCGTCGAGATGCTGTCCAGCGGCCAGCGCGAGCGCGGCACAAAGTCGAAGCCGTTTTCCTCCGCCATGCCTTCGCGCAACCGCTCGATGCCCGCCCAGGCGATCATCGCCGCATTGTCGGTGCAAAGTTTCAGAGGTGGCGCGACGAAGGTGAAACCGGCCTCGTCACACTGCCGCTCCAGTGTCGCCTTGATGGTGAGGTTGGCGGCAACACCGCCGGCAACCACAAGGGCCGGATTTTTGGTGCCGGGAAACGTCTCGCGAAAGCGCGCCAGCGCACGCGCGACACGGTCGGCCAGCGCATCGGCCACCGCTGCCTGGAACGAAGCGCAGATGTCGGCGACATCCTGGTCGCTCAAGGGCGCAATGGCTGTCGCCGCCTGGCGTACGGCGGTCTTCAGGCCGGAAAAGGAGAAGTCGGGCTGGGCCGAGCCTTTCATCGGACGCGGAAAGGCAAAGCGCGAGGCATCGCCGGTTTGGGCAGCCTTCTCGACATTCGGTCCGCCGGGATAGGGCAGGCCGAGCATCTTGGCGGTCTTGTCGAAGGCTTCGCCGAGCGCATCGTCGATGGTGGTTGCCCAGCGCTGATAGTCGCCGACGCCGCGCACGGCGAGGATCTGCGTGTGGCCGCCGGAGACCAGCAGCAGCAGATAGGGAAAATCGAGCCCGTCGGTCAGTCTTGCGGTCAAGGCATGGCCTTCGAGGTGGTTGATGGCGATCAGCGGCTTGTTCGCCGCCGCGGCGATCGCCTTGGCGGTCATCAGCCCGACAATCAGCCCTCCGACCAGACCGGGGCCGGCAGTGGCTGCGATCGCATCGATATCGGCAAGTGCTGTGCCCGAATCGGCAAGAGCTGCCTCGACGATACCGTCCAGCGCCTCGACATGGGCGCGCGCCGCGATCTCCGGCACGACGCCGCCAAAGGCGGCATGCTCCTCGATCTGGCTGAGCACGATGTTGGACAGGATTTTTGGCGCAGCGTCACCGTCCAGCGCCACGACGCTGGCAGCGGTCTCGTCACAACTCGTCTCAATGCCCAGAACGCGGATCAATTCGTCGCTGTCCCTAGAGATTGTCTGTCGGCGCTTTCCCCATTAGGAGAAAGCCCGGAAAGGCCTCGGTCTGCCCGGGGGTTATCACGGACTGCACGCCATGCAAACAATCTTGAGAATCGGAACACGTGGCAGCCCGCTGGCGCTGGCACAGGCGCATGAAACGCAGGCGCGGCTGATGGCCGCGCACGGCATGCCGTCGGAGGCGTTCGAGATCGTCGTCATCTCGACCAGCGGCGACCGGATCCAGGACCGGCCGCTGTCGGAGGCCGGCGGCAAGGGCCTGTTCACTAAGGAGATCGAGGAGGCGCTGCTGGCGGGCCGGATCGACATCGCCGTGCATTCGTCGAAGGACATGCCGACGCAACTGCCCGACGGTCTCGAACTCAGCGCCTTCCTGCCGCGCGAGGACGCGCGCGACGCCTTTATCGGCAAGGCGGCGAAGACCATCGCCGACCTGCCGCATGGAGCGAAAGTCGGCTCGTCATCGCTGCGGCGGCAGGCGCTGATCCGGCGGATGCGGCCGGATCTCGACGTGGTGATGTTCCGCGGCAATGTGCAGACGCGCCTACGCAAGCTTGATGAAGGCGTCGCCGCCGGCACCATCCTGGCCTATGCCGGGCTGAAGCGGCTCGGGCTCGACCAAGTCGTCACCGACCTGATGCCACTCGACATCTTTCCGCCGGCGCCGGGACAAGGCGCGATCTGCATCGAAACCCGCATCGGCGATGGGGACGTCGAAAAGATGCTGGCGGCCATCCATGATGCGCCGACTGGCCAGGCGCTCGGCTGCGAGCGCGCCTTCCTGGCGGCGCTAGATGGTTCCTGTCGCACGCCGATCGCCGGCTATGCGGCGATCGAGGCCGGAAAGCTGTCCTTCGCCGGGTTGATCATCTCGCCCGACGGCACGCAGTCGCACACGGTCGAGCTCAAGGGACCGGCGCAGGATGCTGCCCGCATCGGCCAGGAAGCCGCCCGGACAGTGCGGGCGAAGGCCGGCGAAAAGTTCTTCGACGGCTGGCTCTGAAATGTTTCGCGTCCTGGTGACGAGACCGGAACCGGGTGCCTCGCGCACGGCACAGCGGCTTCAGGAGACTGGGTTCCAGCCGATCGTTCTGCCCTTGACCGAAACGGCGGCGTTGCCGGTCGATGCCGGACAGCTTCCAGGCGATGCCATCGCGGTGGCCATCACCAGCGCCAATGCCGTACGGTTTGCGCCCAGGGAGCTCATCGCGGCGCATGCCGGCCTGCCCTGCCATGCCGTGGGAACAAGGACGGCGGAAGCCGCACGCAAAGCGGGGTTCTTGTCGGTCAGCGAAGGTTCGGGCGATGCCGGGGCCCTTGCCGACAGTCTTGCGGCGCATTTTTCGGGGAAGACCGTCGTCTATCTCTGTGGACGCGTGCGCTTTCCGGTGTTCGAACTCAGGCTGAGGTCGACAGGTGTCCAGGTCCATGACGTCGAGACATATGACACGCTCGCGGTGGGTTATTCCGACGAAGCCATCCTCGAGCGCCTGTCCGGCCAACCCGCCGATGCGGTGCTGCTTTATTCAGCCAAGGCGGCCGCCGCGATGCAGGTCCTGATCAGACGGCCCGCTCTGCAAGGGCTCTTTGAAAAGACAAGATTTTTTGCCCTTTCCACGCGCATTGCGGCAGTGCTTGACGGCACTGCCAATGAAAGAATTCGCATTGCCGCACAGCCCGACGAGGATACGCTGCTGGCGCTTTTGCGGGCGCGGCCCTGAGCCGCGTCATCACACCGCCCCTTTTCACCGCTTGGTGATGTGCTAGACCATTTTCTGAACCATCATGCGCCGCCAGGCGTTGAGACGAAGCGAATTGTGCGGAGCCCAAGCATGGTCAAGACGCCGAAGATGCGACACTCGAAAGGCCGCCGTGAGCCGGTGACCATCGATCTCGAGCCTGGCGCGGTCTCGCGCATCGCCGACGAGGACGCTGCAAAGCCCCAGGCCGGCACCGAAGAGGCACCAGAGGAGGCCGTCTCGCAAGCCGAGGTCCCCGAAGAACCGGTGCATGCCGACCAGACCGATCTCGAGCCCTGGGAGCATGCCGACGCCCAGGCCGAATCGGAGCAGCCAGAGGCAGCCAAGGGCGCCAGCGAAGCTGAACCTGCCTATCCCGGAGCGTCCGAGGCGCCGGCCAACAAGACCAAAGCCTTCGACTACAATTTCGAGGATGCGTCGGCGAAGCGCTCCCAGGCCGACGACAACAAGGCGAGAACCGAGACACGGGACGACAGAATGGCGCCAACACCACCGGCAAAGCGTAGCGGCCTCAATGGCATTGCCGCCGGCATCATAGGCGGCGTCATCGCGCTGGTCGGCGCGGGTGGCCTGCAATATGCCGGGCTGCTCGGCGCGCCGGGGTCCGGTTCCGGCGTATCGCTCGACGGCGTCAACAGCGAGATCGCCGCGCTGAAGAGCGAAATCGCCGGCCTGAAAGAAACGGGCGGCAACACCGACGCGTCGGCCAAGGTCGATGGCCTGTCGGCGGCGCTGGATCAGGTCAAGACAGATGTCGCGGCGCTGAAGTCGGCGGTCGAATCCGGTGGAGCGGGCGACACTGCCGGGCTTGCAGCGCTTGGCGACAAGATCAAGCAGATCGAAACCGCGGTCGCCGCCCTAGGTAAGGCCGGCGGCACGGCGCCGGTCGATCTCGGCCCGCTCAACGAAAAGCTGGCTGGTCTCGACGCGCAGGCAAAGTCAGCCGGCGAAGCGAGGACGGCGCTGGATGGCCGGCTCACCGCGTTGGAGCAGTCGGTGTCGCAGCTTTCCGGCAAGGTCGAGGCGGCGGCGGGACAGCCAAAGATCGCGCTCGCCATCGCCGCCTCGGCGCTCAAGTCCGCGCTCGACCGTGGCGCGCCATTCTCGGCCGAACTCGAAACCTTTGCCGCGATCTCGCCGGATGCGCCGCAGCTTGCGACACTGCGCACCTATGCTGAAAAAGGCGTGCCGACCCGCGCCGAGATCGCATCGCAAGCGGATGCCGCGGCCAATGCCATGGTCGCCGCCGCAACGCCTGTCGACGAGAATGCCGGCTTCCTGCAGAACCTTTTGTCGAGCGCCGAATCGCTGGTCAAAGTCCGGCCGATCGGCGCCGTCGAAGGTGCCGGTGCGCCGGAAACCGTCGCGCGCATGGAGGTGGCGGTCAGCCAGGGCGACTATGCCAAGGCGCTCATCGAGTATGGCACGCTGCCCGAAGCCGTGAAGGCCGCCGGCGCCGACTTTGCCGGCAAACTGAAAGCACGCATCGAGGTCGAAACACAGGTCGACGCGCTGATCTCCGGCGCGATGAAGGCATGAGGGCAACACCATGATCCGCCTCTTGGCCTTCCTCATCGTCGTCTTCGCGCTCGGCCTCGGTTTTGCCTGGTTGGCCGACCGGCCTGGCGACATGGTCGTCACCTTCAGTGGCTACCAATACCAGGTCAGCCTGATGGTGGCGGCAGTTGCCGTCGTTGCCGTCGTTGCCGCGGTGATGATCTTCTGGTGGTTGGTCAAGTCGCTGTGGAACAGCCCCTACACCATCTCGCGCTATTTCCGCGTGCGCCGCCGCGACCGTGGCTATCAGGCGCTGTCGACCGGCATGATCGCCGCCGGCGCCGGTGACGGCGCGCTGGCTCGCAAGAAAACCAAGGAAGCGGCCAAGCTGATCCGCTCCGACCAGGAGCCGCTGATCCATCTGCTCGAGGCGCAGGCGTCGCTGCTCGAAGGCGATCACGAAGGCGCGCGGCAGAAATTCGAGAGCATGCTCGACGATCCCGAAATGCGGCTGCTCGGCCTGCGCGGGCTCTATCTCGAGGCCGAACGGCTCGGCGACCGCAACGCCGCCAGGCACTATGCCGGCCGTGCCGCCGTGATGGCACCGCAACTGGCCTGGGCGGCCGAATCGACGCTGGAAGAATTGACCGCACGCGGCGACTGGGACGGGGCGCTGAAACTTGTCGACGCGCAGAAGTCGACACGGCAGATCGAACGCGATGCCGCCAACCGCCGCCGTGCCGTGCTGTTGACCGCCAAGGCGCAGGCGCTTGCCGGTAGCGATCCGACTGCCGCCAGAACCGCGGCGATCGAGGCCAACCGGCTGCGGCCGGACTTCGCCCCCGCCGCCGTTGCCGCCGCCGCCGCGCTGTTCAAGCAGAACGACGTGCGCAAGGGCTCGAAAATCCTCGAGACGGCGTGGAGGGCCGAGCCGCATCCTGAGATCGCCGAGCTCTATACACATGCACGGCCGGGCGATGCGGTGCTCGACCGCCTCAACCGGGCGAAGAAGCTGCAGGAGATGAAGAAGAACCACGCCGAGTCGTCGATGACGGTGGCGCGCGCAGCACTTGACGCGCTGGATTTTTCGACCGCCCGCCGCGAGGCCGAGGCGGCGATCAGGATGGACCGCCGCGAGGGTGCCTATCTGCTAATGGCCGACATCGAGGAGGCCGACACCGGCGACCAGGGCAAGGTGCGGCAGCTGCTTTCCAAGGCGGTACGGGCGCCGCGCGATCCGGCCTGGGTCGCCGACGGTGTCGTTTCGGAGCGGTGGGCGCCGGTATCGCCGGTCACCGGCCGGCTCGACGCCTTCGAGTGGCGTGCGCCGATGGAGCGGCTCGGCCAGCTGATCGAGAGCCATGATGCTGCACCGTCCGCCCCCGCGCCGGTCATCCAAGCGCTGGCAAAGCCGGTGAGCGAGAGGCCGGTCGAGGTGATCGATGACGCCGGCGGCGAGATTTCTGCGGGCAAGGATGCTGAAGGCCGCGAGGAAGATCACGTCCGGCCGATCACGGCCGCCGCCTTCGCCGAGGTGCCGGCCAACGCCGAAGTCGTCGAGCCGGCCGAGGAGCATGCGCGGCTGCCGGACGATCCCGGCGTCGATCCGGACGAGGAAGCGGAAAAATCGCCGCGCCGGTTTCGGTTGTTTTGAGTTGGGCCGGCCGTGAGAGCCGTTGGGGAATGGAAGATGTTTGAACGCGTTTTGTCATTTCTGAGGGATTTGCCGGCCGGCGCCAGCACACATGCCGGCAGCGACGATCCGCGCGTTGCGGCTTCGGCGCTCCTCTATCACGTCATGAATGCCGATGGCGTGCGCCAGGACGTCGAGTGGGAGCGGTTCAAGGCGGTGCTGGCGCAGAGCTACTCGATCAGCGGCGCGGAGCTCGAAGCGCTCGTCGCCGCCGGCGAACGCGCCGACAATGAGGCGATCGATCTCTACGCCTTCACCAGTGTCTTGAAGCGCCATCTCGACGCCGAGGCGCGCAAGGCCTTCATCGGCCTGATGTGGGAGATCGTCTACGCCGATGGCGAGCTGCACGAGCTGGAGGACAACACGGTCTGGCGCGTCGCTGAGCTGATCGGCGTCGAACGCCGCGACCGTATCGAGGCGCGCCGCAAGGCAGCCGAGCAGGCACCCGGCGCCACCGGAACATCGAGCGACGAATAGACGGATTTCGCCGCCCATGCCGCGCCAAACGAGTTCGAAGCCAAAGATCCTGATCGTGCTGCATCAGGAGAATTCGAGCCCCGGACGTGTCGGCCACATGCTCTTGGAAGAGGGCTTCGAGCTCGACATTCGGCGCCCGCCGCTCGGAGATACCTTGCCGGAAACGCTGGAGGGCCACGCCGGCACTGTGGTGTTCGGCGGTCCGATGAGCGCCAATGACGAGGACGAGTTCGTTCGTCGCGAGACCGCCTGGCTGGAAATACCGCTCAAGGAGAACCGGCCGTGCCTTGGCATCTGCCTTGGTGCGCAAATGCTGGTCAACCATCTCGGCGGCAAGGTCGAGGGTCACGGCGAAGGGCTGGTCGAGATCGGCTGGTATCCGCTGAAAGCGACCGAAGCCGGCAAGACCCTGATGCATTGGCCGGAGATGGTCTATCAGTTTCACCGCGAGGGCTTTTCCCTGCCCAGGGACGCGACGCTGCTGGCGACGGCCGAGACCTATCCCAACCAGGCTTTCCGCTATGGCGACAATGCCTGGGGCATCCAGTTCCATGGCGAGTTGACCAGGGCGATGATGCAGCGCTGGGTGGTGCGCGGCGCGCATCGCTTCGAGTTGCCCGGGGCGCAGCCCGGCCGCGATCATCTCGGCGGCCGGCTGATCTGGGACATGCACCTCAAGCGCTGGCTGGATGAATTTCTGCGGATGATTTTCGGCAAGCCGGCGCTGCGATAGACGTCAGTTTCGGCCGTTGAGGTGGCGCACCTTGCGCAGTTGCGGGAACAGCACCATCCACAGCCCCGCGACAGCGATCGCGCCGACGCCGCCGACCACGACCGCCGGCACCGTGCCGATCAACGCCGCCATCGTGCCGGCGCGGAATTCGCCGACCTCGTTGGAGGCGCCGACGAAGACCTGGTTGACGGCGTTGACGCGGCCGCGCACATGGTCGGGCGTCCACAGCTGGATCAAGGTCTCCCTGATATAGACGCTGAACATGTCGGTGGCGCCAAGGAAGGCGAGCGCCGCGATCGACAGCCAGGTGATGGTCGACAGGCCGAACAGCACGGTGAAGGCGCCGAACGCCGCAACGAAGCCGAGCATGATCAGCCCTGCATGGTTGCGGATCGGATGACCGGCCAGCCAGATGGCGACGCAAATGGCGCCGACGCCCGGCGCCGAACGCAGCAAGCCTAGGCCCCAGGGGCCGAGCTGGAGGATGTCGCGCGCGTAGATCGGCAACAGTGCCGAGGCGCCCGACAAAAGCACGGCGAACAAATCGAGCGAGATGGCCCCCAGCACGATCTTCTCGCTCCAGATATAGCTGAACCCACCGAAAAGGTTCTGCAGCGTCGGCTTCTCGGTCGCCGTGCGTTGCGCGGGCTTCGGGATGGTGAAGATCAGCAGCCCGGACGCAAGCATAAGCACGGCGGCCGTGCCATAGGCGACTTCCGCCGACACGCCATAGAGCAGGCCGCCGGCGACCGGGCCAATGATGGTCGCCGTCTGCCAGGCCGACGAATTCCAGGCGATGGCGTTGGCGAAATCCTCGGGTGGCACCAGATTGGCGAACAGCGAGGCCGAGGCCGGGCCGAAGAAGGCGCGGGCGACGCCGAACATGGCGAGCACGACGAAGATCGGCAGCGGTCCGCTGATGCCATGCAGGATCAGGAACAGCAGCGTCAGCGCGCAGATCGCCTCCATCACCACCGCCAGCGCCATGATCAGGCGACGGCCGAAGCGGTCGGCGACCACACCGGTGACCAGCACCAGCAGCAGCGACGGCAGGAACTGGACGATGCCGACCAGGCCGAGATCGAGGGGATCCCGCGTCAGGTCATACATCTGCCAGCCGACCGCTACCGACACGATCATGGTGGCGAACGTGGTGAGGAAACGCGCCGCCCAATAGCGCAGGAAGGAGCGGTGGCGGAACGCGGCATAGCGCTGGTCCGGCGAGGTTTGTGCGGCAGTCATGGATCGAGGCCCCGTTGCGATGGCATCGGCCGGCGGGGCACTTCCCGGATGGGCGCTGTTCCGACCAAGGGAACTTCTAACAAAGTTCGCAGCCCGATGTGCGCCAAAATCAGCGCTGGATCAACGAATTTTGACCCTGTTCCGTTGATTGCACGAGGACGTTATTGCCTGAGCGCCGCAGAGATGGCGTCGAGGCCGCTCCTCAACTCGGCTTCCGTCGGCCAGCCAAAACCGACGCGGAAGAAGCGCTTCGGCATTTCGAACCAATGGCCGGGTCCGACATAGGCGCCATGGTTCTCCAGCAGGTTCACATAGAACCGGTCGAGGTCGAAGCCGGGATCGACGTTCAGGCGCGGGAAGCCGACGACACCGCCTTCAGGGCGTACCCAGTCGACCAGCGGCTCGCGGTCGATCCAGGCCTGGACCATGTCGCGGCGCCTGGCCATTTCGGGCAGCAGCGTCGCCAGGAACGCGTCCCGGCGCTGCAGCATGCCGCGCGCGATGCCTTCGTCGATGACGCTGCCGCAGATGCCGATCTGCTCCTTGGCGGCGAGGAATTTCTCCTGAAGTTCCGCATCCCTGGTGATCAGCCAGCCGATGCGGATGCCGGGAATCCCGAAGGCCTTGGACAGCGACGAGACGCTGATCGCCTTCGGGCTCAGCGAGGCAGCCGACGGAAGGCGCCTGCCATAGGAGAGGTCGCGATAAGTCTCGTCGACCAGCAAATGGCAGCCCCTGCTTTCCGCTAGCGCTACCAGCGCATCGAGGTCGGCCCGGTCCATCATCGTGCCGGTCGGGTTGTGCGGGCAGGTGACGCTGATCAGCCTGGTGTTAGGCTGGATCACCGCCTTGATGCGTTCGACATCGATGGCAAAGCCGGCCTCGAAGGCCAGGTCGACAAAGCTGATGGCGCAGCCGATCGCCCTTGGGGTCTCGATGTTGGTGGCGTAGTTGGGCCTGATGACGACCAGATGATCGCTCTGTGACAACAGCGAGGTCGAGATGATGAACAGCGCCCCGGCGGCACCGGCGGTGACCAGGACATCATCGGGCGAGACGCCGGCGTCCTGCGCGGCAATCAGCGCGCGCAACTCCTTGTCGCCGCGATGCTCGCCGTAGAAAAGCGTGAGATCGGGCAAGGACAGGCCGATGTCGGAGAGTTTCTGGTCGGCGATCGAACTTTCGGAGAGGTTGTAGCGGATCCGGTCGTAGCCGTACTCTTCCGGCGCCTCTTTCTCGATCACCATCCTTGTGTAGTTCATGGCTTCCCCCAAAGAACCCGTCCGGTTCATCCAAGCCACAAAAACATGAAGCCTGCCAAGGCGGATTCGCCGGCAGGCTTCTGTTCCAGTGGTCCTAAGTGTTGGCTCAGGATCGAATTGCTCAGGCCGAGGCCTTCTTCCTGCCTCTGCCCTTGGCGGGCACCACCTCGGCGGCCTTGCGGCCGAGGCCGATCGACTTCGCCAGCAGCGAACGCGATGCGGCATAGTTGGGGGCGACCATGGGATAATCCGATGGCAAGCCCCATTTGGCGCGATAGGCGTCCGGCGTCAGGCCGAAATGCACGCCGAGGTGACGCTTCAGGGATTTGAACTTCTTGCCGTCTTCGAGGCAGATGATGAAGTCCGGCGTCACCGATTTCTTGGGGTTGACCGCCGGAACCAGCGGTGCCGCCACCGGGACCGGTGGCTGGCCGAGCCCGCTTATCGAAGTGCTGACGCTGGCGATGAGATCGGCGAGACCAGAAGCGGGCAGGCGGTTCTTCTCGACATAAGCGGACACGATGTGAGCGGTCAGCTCGAGCAGGTCGATGTCTTTACGGGCGCTGTTGCTATCGTCGGTCAATCTATTCCTCCGTCTAAAGCGAATGACCTGAAAATCGGATTCGATTCCCGGAAAGGATCATGCGCAAGATTAAAATGCTGCGGCGTCCTTCGTGCATCCACGGGACGGGCAGCGTTGTTTGTGGCGCGAAATTCCTAGTCGGCAAATCTGCGCAGCGCAATGACTTGATGCTGCGGCACACGTTATTTTGAACAACTATATTAAACAATAACAATATCAGACTATCAGCGCCTTGTCGCGCCACAAACGAAATCCGCCTTCGAAGGCGCGTGTGTTGTCGCCGCGCCGGCTGTCGGCGGGCAATTCATCGAGCTTGTCGACATTGCCGCCGCCAATGACGACGTAGTCGGGCTGCATGGCGGCGCGGAGCCGGTCGACGACGTCGAAGACGTATTTCCGCCATCTCTTCTTGCCACGCTTTTCCAGGCCGCGTTCGCCGACATAGTCCTCGAAACTCTTGCCGTTCTTGTAGGGAAGATGAGCGAGTTCCATCGGCTGGGCGACATTGTCGACGATCATCGCGGCACCGAGGCCGGTTCCCAGTCCGATGAACAGCATGCGGCCGCCTTCATAGCTGCCGATGGCCTGCATCAGCGCGTCGTTGACCACCTTCACCGGCTTGCCGAATTGCGCGGCGAAATCGTAGCCGGCCCAGCCCTTGCCGAGATTGGCAGGATCGGTGAGCGGCCTGTTGTGGGTGACCGGGCCGGGGTAGCCCATCGAGATGACGTCGTAGGACAAGCCCTCGGCAAGCTTCTTCACTGCATCGGTCATCTGCTGCGGCGTCAGGCCGGGCCCGGAGTCGGCGCGCCGCTCCACGCCGCCGGCGCTGCTGAGGATCTTGACATGCGAGCCGCCAATATCAATCGCAAGCACGATCTTCTGGGCGTCCGATGCCGGTTGCTTCACCGCTTTGGCCATTGCGCCACCTCCACTCACTTTACCGGATCGATCCAGCCATTGGGCGGCCCGAACCCGGCCATCGCGTCCGCCGGACCCCATGTGAGCGGTTCATAGAGGTGCGGCGGCGTGGTGTCGCCGAGCACCGGGCCGACGATGCGCCAGGCCAGTTCGCTGGCATCCTGGCGGGTGAACAGCTGGCCGTTGCCGTTCATGGCATCGCCGATCAGCCGCTCATAGGGCGGCATGTCGCTCTTGCTGTCGTCGAGCGCCGTCAGTTCGACCTGTTCGCCGATCATGTCGTCGCCCGCCGCCTTGCGCTGGGCGCCGACGGCGATCACCACTTGCGGATCGATGCGGAAGCGAACGTAGTTCTGGTCGGCCGGCTTGATCGGATCGAAGACGTCGAGCGGCGGCCGCTTCAGCCGCACCACAACTTCGGTGACATGCACCGGCATGTTCTTGCCGGCGCGGATGAAGAACGGCACGTCCTGCCAGCGCCAGGTGTCGACGAAGAAACGCACCGCCGCAAAGGTCTCGACCGGTGAGTTCGGCGCCACGCCGGGTTCGGCGAGATAGCCGGTGAACTGACCGCGCACGACGTCGTCTTTCGCCAAGGTGCGGATCGCTCTCAGCACCTGCACCTTCTCGTCGATCAAATCGTCGGCGGAACGGCCGACGGGTGGCTCCATGGCAAGCAGCAAAAGGATGTTGAGCAGATGGTTTTCGATAACGTCCCTGATGCAGCCGACATTGTCATAGAAGCGGCCACGCCCCTCGACGCCGAAATCCTCGGCCATGGTAATCTGCACGCTCTCGACGAAGTTGCGGTTCCAGATCGGCTCCAGAAAGGAATTGGCGAAGCGGAAATAGAGCAGGTTCTGGATCGCTTCCTTGCCGAGATAGTGGTCGATGCGGAAGATCGACTGTTCGTCGAACACCAGATGCAGGACACGGTTCAGCCAGCGCGCCGATTGCAGGTCGTGGCCGAAGGGCTTTTCGACCATCAGCCGCGCGCCACGAGCCGTGCCCGATTGCTCCAGTCCCTGGACGACGGTTTCGAACATGGTCGGCGGCACCGCCATGTAGTGCAGCGGCCGCTGGGCGGTGCCGAGCGCGCTTTTCAGTCTCTCGAACGTCGCCGGATCGCGATAGTCGCCGCTGACATAACGCAGCAGGGAGGCGAACTTGGCGAACAATTTTTCGTCGATCTTGCCGAGCGCATTGACGATGCCGTCGTGGGCACGCGCCTGCAATTGCTGAAGGTCCCAGGCGTCGAACGCCACGCCGATCACCGGTTCCGTGAGCGTGCCCTTGGCCACCATCTGGTAAAGGGCTGGAAATATCTTCTTGTGGGCGAGGTCGCCGGTGGCACCGAAGAGCACCAGCGTGTCGGACCGTTCCGGGGTCATCGGCGTGTCTCCCCTGCCGCCATCACGAGCCGGACTTCGGCTTCTCGACATGGCCGCCAAAGGCATAACGCATTGCCGAGAGCAGCTTGTCGGAGAATTCGGATTCGCCTTGCGAGGAGAAGCGGTCGAACAGCGCCGAGGACAGAACCGGCGCCGGCACGCCGGTGTCGATCGCCGCCTTCAGCGTCCAGCGACCTTCGCCGGAATCCGAGACGCGGCCGCCGAAATTCGCCAGGTCCGGATCATTCTTCAGCGCGCCCGCGGTGAGATCGAGCAACCAGGAGCCGATGACGCTGCCATGCCGCCAGACCTCGGCCACCTGAGGCAGGTCGACGTCGAACTGGTAGTATTGCGGGTTTTCCAGGGGGCTGGTCTCGGCGTCCGCAGTTCGTTGCCGCTTGCCGGCATTGGCCGACTTCAGGATGTTCATGCCTTCTGCATAGGCGGCCATCACGCCATATTCGATGCCGTTGTGCACCATCTTGACGAAGTGGCCGGCACCGCTCGGCCCGCAATGCAGATAGCCAAAGGGTGCGGTCCCGGCATCCTTGGGCGGATTGGAGCCGGCATCGGCACCGGGCGCCAGCGTGGCAAAGATCGAATCGAGGTGCTGCACCGCCACGTCGGGACCGCCGATCATCAGGCAATAGCCACGCTCAAGGCCCCAGACACCGCCGCTGGTTCCGACATCGACAAGATGGATACCCTTGGCGGCCAGTTTCGCGGCCTGGTCGACGGCGTCGTGATAGTAGGAATTGCCACCGTCGATGATGATGTCGCCGGGTTCCATCAGGGCGGCGACCTGATCGATGATCTTGCCGGTGATCGCCGCCGGCAGCATCAGCCAGACGCAGCGCGGCTTGACCAGCTTGCCGACGAATTCTTCCATGGATGCCGTTCCTGAAGCGCCGTCGGTCACCAGAGCCGCGACGCTGGCCGGGTTGATGTCGTAGACGACGCATTCGTGGCCGTCGTGCATCAGGCGCCGGACCATGTTGGCGCCCATCCGGCCCAATCCCATCATTCCGATCTGCATGGTTTCGCCCCTGTTTCCTGAAGATTTACTGGATTTGTCGAGGAAGGATCGACTGGCTATCCTGATCGCCTGATATGACGGACAAGTCGACATTCTCCCAATCGCCGGCTCCGGGCCAGAAAAAAGTGAAGATCAGCGAACTTCCGCAGGGGAGACTGGCCGTGGGCAGATCGACAAGATGGATGCCGAAACCGTTCTCGATCGTCTGGCTGTCGGCGGCGGTCGCCCAATTGTCGCTGCTCCAGCGGACCGTCGCCGGGGCCAAGAGCTCGACGCGCAGCGTCTTGCCGGCCGGCAGCGTGCGGATCTTGTTGTTGAAGCGCCATGTCCTGAACGGCGATACTGTCTTGTCCTCGATGTAGCGCTTGACGCCTTGCGGCGGCATGTCGAAGACCGTGCCGTCGCGCACCGAGCGCAACAGCTTGATATGCTCCGAATGCGCCCAGACCAGCGGCATGGCGCTGCCCGAGGGGCGACCGTGCAGCAGTTCGCGCTCGGCCATGTCGGCGCCGTCCCAGACCTGTTCGGGCAGCAGGCCACCCGGCCCGGCCGAGCCCTCCAGTGCCGCCAGCAGGTCCACAGCTCTGTCCTTGCGTCCGGCTGCAAGCTCGTAATGGGCGCGTTCGCCGGCGAGCAACGGCCACGGCCGGCCCTGGCCGGTGCCGTCGAAGGGCGCGCCATCCTTATGCTCGCCATAGCCATCGCCATTGTAGCGGTACCAGAGCGACCCTTGCGGCAGGTCGCAGCGCAATTGCGCATCGATGACCGTGACCGTGTCGACGATACGCGGATCGTCGGCTGCCCTCAGGCCGAAGCGGACGAGCGCCAGAGCGTCCGGGCTGACGATTGCCTCGGCCGGCTGGTCGGAATCGCCGGGCGGCCGGTTCTTGATCGGGACATAGCCGTCCTTCGGTGAACCGGCCTCCGCGCTGTCGGGTGGAGCGATGCGAACGTAATAGCCGCCAACGCCGGCCTGCCTGCAGAGTGCCGTGCCGGTGACATAGGTCCAGCGCTCGACCTGTTCGTTCCAGACATCGGCGGTCTCGCGCAGATAGCCTGCGGCATCTTGCTTGCCGCAGGCGTCGAGCAAGTCGGCCGCGGCAAGCAGAGCCGCGATCTCGACGGCAAGCGTGAACGGGCTGTAGCCGGCGTCCTCTTCCCATCGGTCCTCGCCGGTGACGGGTCCATTGCGCACGACATAGCTGGCGGCGCGCTCGATCATCGGCTGAAAGGCGAGCAGCCTGGCCTGCGGCAGGTGCCCGGCGCGGTGCAGCGCATCGGCCAGCAGCAACGGGAAGGCGCATTCATCCATCTGGATGCCTGGCCAATAGGCCGACCCGTCGAGCCAGGCGTTCTGCGGCCAGTGGCCGTCCGGCTGCTGGATGGAACTGAGATAGTCGAGGATTTGCAGGGCCGACGCGGCATCGCCGGCGGCGAGAAAACCACCGGCGGTCTCGACCAGATCGCGCGGCCAGACCAGATGGTAGCCGCCGAGGTCGTCGTCACCCTTGTTGAAGCCCCACGGAATCGAAAGGCTGGCGACCGCCGCACCCGGTATCGCGATCGACCGGTGGGTCGACAGAACTGCGGTCGAGACGCGATAGAAGTTGATCCCGGTTCCGCCATGCCGGTCCAGGGGCAGCAGGCTCTTTTGCCATTTGCGCCATCTCTCGACGTAGGCTTTGGCGGCGGGCTCAAAGCCTTGCTTCAGGCTGGCGAAGGCATTTTCGGCCGCCTCGTCGGCTGTCGCGCCAAACCCCAGCGCCAGCAAGGCCGTTGCCTTGGAAGCGGTAAAGCCGATCTCGCCGGTCAGCGCGACATTGCCGTCCTCGGCCCGCTGGGAGGCCGGATCGAGCTCGCCGGTATTGTGGAGCTGCTGCCAGCCGTCGGAGACGCCGACATAGCCGGCCGAGCCGGTGCGCCAGGGCAGTGACGAGGCCAGCGCCAGGCAGGTGCCGCGCCCCGAGGCGAACAGCACAGGTTTTCCCTTGTGGTCACCGACCCAGGCGGTGTTGCCCATGCCAGCATTGACGAGATGCGGCGCCAGCAAGGCGTAGACGCGAAGGTCGCCGGCGGCACCCTTGAGCGCTGTGAAGGTAATTTCCTGCAGCAAAGCGGGCCGCGCCGGGTCGGCAAGGATGCGCTTTTCGATCCGGTAGGCGCCGTCAGTCGCGGTGTTGACCAGCCTGTAGGCCGGCACGCCGTCCTCGAATGGCTCGATGGCGTGCGCGGCATCGCGTTTTTCTTCGGAGAAATAGCCGTCGGGGCCGGTGACGATCAGGCCGAGGTCGCGCGTGCAGGCGCTGTCGAGGTGCGGATAGTAAATCTCGTTGAGAATGCCATGGCTGATCGTGAACCAGATATGGCCGCTTGGCGAAAGGGACGTTCCAACGCCACTCTTGGCGCTTGACGTCCAGCGGGCCGGAATTCCCGGGGCGCCCGGAGCAACGGTTGGCGTCACTGGCATTCTGTTGCGATCTCCTGGCCCTTTCCCTAGACCAGGACGCGAACCTTTTTCAATCATTGCACCGCAAGTTGATCGCCACCGCCAATGAGGCCCTCGTTGACAGTGGCGCCGCGTAGCGTCCACTATTCCAGGCACGGGAGGATCGCGAAGCCATGCCGGAGGTGTCCCTGGTCCTGATCGACCGGTTGCTGGCGATTTCGGCGGCGCTTGCCGGCCATATCGATCCCGGCACGGCGTTTCGCGCCACAGCCATCGAGATCGGCACGCTCATTCCGCACGACCATATGGATCTGGCGGTGCTGTCGCATGACGGGCGCAGGCATGCCTGTTATGAAGCCGGCTTCCACACCAGCTGGAGCGAGCTTGCCCAACATCCGCTGCCGACCGAAGTCAGCCCGATTCGCTCGGTGCTGTGGGGCGAGGTGGCTTATCTGCTTTCCGACGACGCGCTGCGCGACGAGCGCTTCCATTTCGCCACGGCGATCGACGGACCGATCTTCGCCGCCAAGCTGCGCAGCCGCATCGTCGTGCCGCTCAGGGCACGTGGCGGCATCATCGGGGCGCTGAACATCAGCCGGCACGAGGTCGGCTGCTACACGCTTGCCGATGTCGCGGTCGCCCAGCAATGCGCCGACCTGATCGCGCCTTATATCTTTGCGCTGATCCAGACCGAGGAGGCGCGCCGCGCCATGCTTGCCGAGAGCGAGGCGCGCAATCGCGTCGAATTGCTGCGCGTCGGCGCCTCGCAACTGACCGAGGGCATGGAGCGCGAACGCCGGCGCATGGCGATGGACCTGCATGACCAGACGCTTGCCGACCTCGCCCGCATCGCACGCCAGCTTTCGGCCCTGCGCGGCCAGGGCGTGGCGCGGGCGGCGCAGCTTGCCGACCTCGAGCAGGAGGTCGCCGGCTGCCTGACGGAACTGCGCCACATCGTCGACGACATGCGGCCGAGCGTGCTCGAACTGTTCGGCCTGCGCGATGCGGTCGAAGCGCATCTCAACCGCAGCGTCGCCAGAGCCAAGCCGCCCATCGCCGTGCGCATCGCAGACACCAGCGACGGCAGCGCCGACAATCTGCCGGAGCCCGTCCGCACGGCACTTTACCGGATCGTGCAGGAAGCCATCAACAATGCGGTTCGGCATGCTGCGCCGCGCCGCATCGACGTGCTGCTGGCTTCGACCGCAAGCGTGCTGCGGGTGATCGTCACCGATGACGGCCAGGGCTGCGGCACTGTCGATCCGGCCGCCCATGGCGGCATTGGCCACATGCATACGCGCGCCGCGCTGATCGGTGCGCGGCTGCGCATCGGGCCGGCCGGCCGCAAGAGCGGCGGCACCCGTGTCGTCGTTGAGATCGACCGCCGGCCGTCGCGGGAGTTGCCGGTTGCGGCGGCTGCAGCGGCGCCCGGCCAGCTCGCCGTGTCGGAGACCATGTGATGCTTGTGATGATCGCCGAAAATGACGGACTGCACCGTACCTTCGCGCGGCGCACCGTCGAGCAATTGTGGCCCGGCGATGTCGAGGTGATCGAAGCGAGCGACGGCGAGGACGCCATCAACCTTGCGGCCGAGCGCGAACCGCCGCATGTCGTCCTCGACCTCCAGATGCCGAAGGCGACCGGGATCGAGGTTGCCAGGGCGATCTGGAACCGCCGCGCCGGCACGCACATCCTGTTCTGGTCGAATTTCGCCGACGAGGCCTATGTGCGCGGCGTGGCGCGCATCGTGCCGCCCGGCTCGGTCTATGGCTATGTGCTCAAATCGGCAACGGAGGAAGGCATGCGCTCGGCCTTGCGTGGCGTTTTCCGCGAGGGCCACTGCATCATCGACCGCGAGATCCGCGGTATCCAGCACCGCGTCCAGGACAAGTTCGAGGGCATCACCGACGGCGAATATGAAAGCCTGATCGACATCGCGCTTGGCCTGACCGACCGGGCGATCGCCGCACGCCGCGGCCTGTCGATCCGCGGCGCGCAGAGCCGCATCAAGCATGTCTACGACAAGCTCGGTATCGTGCCGGCGGAGGACGGGGCCGGCGATGCATCCGTGTTCAACTCGCGGACGCGGGCGATCTACCTCGCCATGGCGCGAGGCCTGATCAACATCGACGCGCTGCGCCGCGAGCAGGACCGGCTCGACGCCTGGCTGGCGCAGGCTTCGCCCGATCACTGAATGCAGCCAGAGCGGTTCGGAAAACCGTTTGACACTTTTGCTTTGCTCGGGTGCGACTGTGCAAATGCACAGTCGGGCATGCGCTTTGACCCGTATCGCCACGCCGGTGGCGCAACTACCTTCGATCCCCAATAAGAAAACATATCGGGAAGCGCTCATGCCATTCGTCGCCATGCGAATTCGCACGGCTGTTCGCGCCGCCAGGCACCAGTGATGTCGGTGTCGGCGCGAGCTCGCCATTCCGGCTTCGACGACGTCGTCGGCGATGCGGCGATCGAAACGCTGGCAAGCGGCTTCGGGTTCCTCGAAGGGCCGGTGTGGCATCCCTATGAGAAGTGGCTGGTTTTCTCCGACATTCCGGAAAGCCGCATGTACCGCCGCAGTGCCGCAGGCGAGATCGAACTGTTTCGTGAGCCCAGCCACAAGGCCAATGGCAACACGCTGGATCGCCAGGGACGGTTGGTCACCTGCGAGCACGCGACGAGCCGGGTGACCCGCGCCGAGCCCAATGGCAGCGTGACCGTGCTTGCCACACACCACCAGGACAAGCAGCTCAACAGCCCGAACGATATCGTCGTTGCCACCGGCGGCTCGATCTACTTCACCGATCCGGGCTATGGCAGGGTGGAATTCTACGGCGTGCCGCGGCCGCAGGAATTGTCTTTCCAGGGCGTCTACCGCATCGACGGCGACGGCGCCCGGCTGACATTGCTGGCCGACGATTTCGTGCAGCCGAACGGACTTTGCTTCTCGCTGGACGAGTCGCGGTTATTCATCAACGACACCGAACGCGGACACATCAGGGTGTTCGGCGTCGAGGCGGATGGCGACCTCAACGGCGGTGCGGTGTGGGCGGTGACCGAAGGCGACGGACCGGGAGCGCCGGACGGCATGAAGATCGACAGCCGCGGCAATGTCTACTGCACCGGCCCCGGAGGCATCCATGTCTTCGATGCGTCGGGTGCCATTCTGGGCGTCATCCGCACGCCGGAAGACTGTGCGAATTTCACCTTCGGCGACGACGATCTGAGGAGCCTCTACATCGCCGCATCGACGTCGCTGTACCGGCTCCGGGTGCGCGTGCCGGGATTGAGACTGTTTTGAGTTCGGGACCGTCCGTGCTCAAATCAGATTGGGAGCGAGGCCGGGGTCAAAACCGGCAGGAACTGCAGCAGTAAACATCTGGGAGGATTACGACATGAAGAAACTGTTTGTCTTGGGCGCTCTGGCGGCGATGCTCGCCTCGGGCACCGCACTTGCCGACACCAGTGGCAAGAAGATCGCCTTCTCCAACAACTACGCCGGCAATTCGTGGCGGCAGGCGATGCTCGACAGCTATGGCATCGTCACCAAGAAGGCGGTCGCCGACAAGGTCGTCGGCGCGGCCGATATCTTCACGACCGCCGACAAGGAAGTGCCGACGCAGGCGGCTCAAGTGCAGAACCTGATCCTGCAGGGCTATGACGCGATCGTCATCAACTCCGCTTCGCCGGACGCGCTCAACGGCGCCATCAAGCAGGCGTGTGACGCCGGCATCACCGTCGTCTCCTTCGACGGCACCGTCACCGAACCTTGCGCCTATCGCGTCGTCGTCGACTTCAAGGACATGGGCAAGCAGGAAGTCGAGCAGATGGCCAAGTTCCAGCCCAAGGGCGGCAATCTGCTGGAAATCCGTGGCCTTGCCGGCACTTCGATCGACGACGCCATCCATGCCGGCATCCTTGAAGGTGTCGCTGCCCATCCCGAGTTCAAGATTGTCGGCTCGGTGACCGGCGATTGGGACCAGACCACCGCGCAGAAGGCGGTCGCGACCATCCTGCCGTCGCTGCCCGATGTCGTCGGCATCGTGGACCAGGGCGGTGACGGCTATGGCGCGGCGCAGGCCTTTGCCGCAGCCGGCAAGCCGCGCCCGACCATCATCATGGGCAACCGGCAGGATGAGTTGCAGTGGTGGAAGGAACAGAAGGACAAGGACGGCTACAAGACCTGGTCGGCGTCGATCGCGCCGGGCGTGTCGTCGCTCGCTTTCTGGGTGGCGCAACAGGTACTCGACGGCCGCACCGATATCCCGCACGATCTGCTAGTGCCGTATCTGGCCTTCACCCAGGACGATTTCGAGGCCGAGCTGCCGAAGATCGTCAAGGGTGGCGTCGCCAGTCACGAATACACGCAAGAGGACGCGATCGCGGCCATCAAAGCCAACATCAAGTGAGTGTCGGAGAAGCGTTGCCGTCCGTATCGTCGAGCGGATATCGTTGAGCATGGTTGCAGGGAACGCTGACATCATCAGACTGAACGGCGCCGAAAAACACTTCGGCGCCGTTCGCGCGCTGGGCGGCGTGGATTTCCACGTTGGCCCGGGCGAATGCGTCGGGCTTGTCGGCCACAATGGCGCCGGTAAGTCGACGCTGATGCACATGGTTGCGGGCACGCTCGTGCCCGACAGCGGCCAGATCGGCGTGCATGGCGGCATCGAGGACAATTACTCGGTGTCGCGGGCACAGCAACTGGGCATACGCTGCGTGTTCCAGGAACTGTCGTTGTGTCCCAATCTCAGCGTCGCCGAAAACACGCGCATCAACCATGCCTCGCTGCGCGGCTTCGGCTGGCGGCGCAAGGCTGCCGAACTGATCGCCGCCAAGCTCGACGAGATCTTTCCTGGTCACAGCATCTCGGCGTCTGACATCGTCGGCGACCTGTCGATCGGCCGGCGCCAGATGGTCGAGGTGGCGCGCGCCTTCACGGTCACGCAGGATCGGCTCGACCTCGTCATCCTGGACGAGCCGACATCGTCGCTCGACGCGCACACGGCAGGACAGTTGTTGGCCTTCGTGCGCCGCTTCGTCGCCGGCGGCAAAAGCTGCATCCTGATCTCGCATGTGCTGGGCGAGGTGTTGCGGAATGCCGATCGCATCGTGGTGATGCGCGACGGCAAGGTGGTTGTCGCCGACGCCGCTGGTGCCTTCGACCGCGACCGGCTGGTGACGGCGATGGGCGGGGCGGAAGCGCGCCAGAAGATCGCGGCGCAAGTCGCCCACGCCAAACCAGGGGCCAGCGCGCTGCGGGTGCGGGCGCGACCCGCCGTGCAGAAGGACGGCACCGACCTTGTCGCCCGTGCCGGCGAGATCATCGGCCTGGCCGGTCTGGCGGGCCATGGCCAGACCGACCTGTTGCTGGCGATCTTCGCTGCTGCATCGCGGGCCCGAGCCGGTATCGAGGTCACCGCGCCGGTGGCGCTGGTGGCCGGCGACCGCCAGTCGGACGGCATCTTCCCGCAATGGTCGATTGCGCAGAATATCGGCATCCGCTCGCTGGCGCGTTTGCGCAACGGGCTGTTGATCTCGCCGCAGCGCGAGGCCGAGCTCGCTGCAGTCTGGCAAAAGAAGATCGGCATCCGCACGCCGGACATGAACAATAACATCTTCTCGCTGTCGGGTGGCAACCAGCAGAAGGCGCTGTTTGCCCGGGCGCTTGGCTCGGACGCGCAGATCGTGCTGATGGACGACCCGATGCGCGGCGTCGATATAGGCACCAAACTGGAGGTCTATGACCTCGTACAGGAAGAGGCCCGCCGCGGCCGCACCTTCCTCTGGTACACCACGGAAACCGAAGAGCTCGACAATTGCGACCACATCTATGTCTTCAAGAACGGCCGCATCGTCGCCAATCTGGGCCGCGACGAATTGACCGAAGAGAAGATCATCCAGTCCTCGTTCGGCGATGCGGCGTGAGATGACGGCCGCCAGCCTAGAAACCACCGCCAAGAGTTCTGCCGAGCGTGGCGCGCTGGCACGCGCCCGCCTGCTGCGCGGATTGTTGCCGGCGCTGTCGCTGGCGCTTGTGCTGCTCGCCATCGCCTGGCTCAATCCGCGCGCCATCAGCTATTTCGGCTTCAGCCTGATGCTGAACCTGGCGATCCCGATCGCCCTGGCCACGATCGCGCAGATGTTCGTCATCGCCGGCAACGAACTCGACCTATCGATCGGCACCTTCGTCGGCTTTGTCGGCTGCGTGACCGCGACCTGGCTGAAGGACGCGCCGCTGATCGGTGTCTTGATCCTGCTCGGGTCGATCGGTGTCTATGCCTTGCTCGGCGCGCTGATCCATCTGCGCAACCTGCCCTCGATCGTGGTGACGCTGGGCATGAGCTTCGTCTGGCAGGGGTTGGCCATTCTCGTCCTGCCCAAACCCGGCGGCAAGGCGCCGGACTGGCTGCTGGCGTTCATGGCGTTCAAGCCGCCTCTCGTGCCGTTCCCGATCATCGCCGCGCTGCTGATCGGCCTCATTGTCCATTTCGGGCTGATGCGCACCTCCTACGGCGTGATCCTGCGCGGTTCCGGCGGCAATCCGGCAGCACTCGGGCGCGCCGGCTGGTCACTGCTCAAGACCAAGATCGTGCTGTTTGCGCTGGCTGGCCTGTTCGGCGTGCTGTCCGGCATGGCGCTGATCGGCATCACCACCTCGGCCGATGCCAATATCGGCAATGGCTATACGCTGCTGGCGATTGCCGGCGTCATCCTCGGCGGCGGCGAATTCGTCGGTGGCCGGGTGTCGCCGATCGGTGCGGTGATCGGTGCGCTTACGCTGGCGCTGGCCGCCTCGCCGCTGCTCACCTTCATGCACATTCCGCCCGACTGGCAGGTGGCCGCCAATGGCGCCATCCTGATCATCGTGCTGGCGGCCCGCGTCCTGATCAGCCGCAGGGAGAGGTAGCCATGGCCGCATTGAAACCACTGCTTGCCAAACCCTGGATCTGGTCGTTCCTCGGTGCCTTGCTGGTGTGGCTGGCGACGATCGCCTTCACCGGCGGTTATGGCGCCGGCGGCATGGTCACGGCGGCGCTGTCGCTGGCGGTGTTCACCGTCATTGTCGGCATCGGCCAGATGTTCGTCATCACGCTTGGGCCGGGCAATGTCGATCTGTCGCTGCCGGCCAATATCGGCCTTGCCAGCGCCGTCGCCATGAAGGTGATGGACGGCAGCGATGCCATGATCGTGGTCGGGCTTTTGGCGGCGCTCGCCACGGGTGCCGCGATCGGCGCCGCCAACTATTTGCTGATCTGGGCGCTACGCATCCCGCCGATCATCGCCACGCTGTCGGCCAGCTTCATCATCCAGTCGATCGACATCAGCTATGGGCGCGGGCTGCAGATCAAGCCGCCGCCCGGCTTCGCCGATTTCGCCAACTGGCAGGTGCTGGGCATTCCGGTGCTGGCGATCCTTACCGTGCTGTTCACCATCGGTGCTGCTATCGCGCTGCAACGCATGATCTATGGCCGCTCGGTGCTGGCGATCGGCCAGAACATCCGCGCGGCGTGGCTTGCCGGCGTCAATGTCGGCCGCATTCGCTTCCTCACCTATACGCTGTCCGGGGCGCTCGGTGGCATCGACGGGGCGCTGCTCGCCGGCTATTTCCGTGGCGCCAATGTCGATATCGGCAACGAGTATCTGCTGGCCTCGATCGCCGTCGTCGTCATCGGCGGCACATCGGTGGCCGGTGGCAAGGCCAACGTGCCGGGCGTCTGGGGTGCGGCGCTGTTCCTGGTGCTGCTTTTGACCATGCTCAACACGTTCGGTGTCAGCGCCGGCGTGCGGCTGCTGCTGACCGGGCTGATCATTGTCGGTGTCATCACGGCCGCTGGTGGGCAGAAGGCGCTCCGGTAGTTGCGATGGCGCGCAGCGTGGTGGCGGCGGAGGCTGCCGGCAGCGCAGGAGCACGTCAAGGCCGGTAATAATTGTGCCAGGCCGGCACCCGGTTCCCATCGGCGTCGTGGCACTGTAAATCCCGTGCGCGCGGTCTAACTCAAAGATATAGAGCATGATGTCGTCCGAAAACCGCTTCACACTTTTCGGCATCATGCTCTAAGCCGCTCACCAATGCTGGGAGGTTTGCGTGTCCGATTTCCTGAAGGTCAGCCGCGACGGCGATGTCGCCATCGTCACCATCGACAATCCGCCGGTCAATGCGCTGAGTTTTCATGTTCGCGAACCGCTGATGCAGGCTCTCGTTGGGTTGCGGGATGATCCGTCGGTCGCCGCGATCGTCATCGTCTGTGCCGGCCGAACTTTCGTTGCCGGCGCCGACATCACCGAATTCGGCAAGCCGGTGCAGCAGCCCGAACTGCGCGCCATCGTGGCAACGCTGGAAACCATCGCCAAGCCGACGATCGCCGCCATCCACGGCACCGCGCTGGGCGGTGGCCTGGAGCTGGCGCTAGGCTGCCATTTCCGCGTCGCCGACGCCGGCGCCAGGCTCGGCCTGCCGGAGGTGAAGCTCGGTCTCTTGCCGGGCGGCGGCGGCACGGTGCGGCTGCCACGTCTGGTCGGAGCGGTGAAGGCGCTCAAGATGATCGTTTCCGGGGCGCCGATCGGTGCTGAAGAGGCGCATGCCACCGGTCTGGTCGATGCCGTCTTCGAAGGCGGTCTGACTGCACATGCCGTGAACTTCGCCAGGGAAATAGCCCGCAAGGGTGGTCCTTTCACGCCGGTGCGCGATCGCGATGAAGAGCTCAAGGCAACCGACTTCGCGACTTTCGAGGCCGAGGCAGCGGATCTCGCCAAAAAAGCGCGCGGCCTCGAGGCACCGATCGCGTGTGCGCAGGCGGTGCGCAATGCCGTCACGCTGCACTTCGATGAGGCGCTGGCGGCGGAACGCGCGCTGTTCGTGAAGCTTGTCACCAGCGACCAGTCGCGCGCGCAACGCCATCTGTTCTTCGCCGAACGTGAAGCGGCAAAGGTTCCCGGCAAAGATCTCGTCAAGCGCAGGATTGCCCGCATCGGCGTCATCGGCGCCGGCACGATGGGCGGTGGCATCGCCATGGCCTTCGCCAATGGCGGCTATCCCGTCACCTTGCTGGAGACCAGCCAGGAGGCGCTACAGCGCGGATTGGCGACCATCGAGCGGAACTATGCAGTTTCCGTCACGCGCGGCTCATTGACCGAAGATGCCAGGCGGCAGCGGCTCGCCCAGTTCAAAGGTTCCACCGACTATGCCGATCTCGCCGATTGTGACCTGATCGTCGAGGCGGTGTTCGAGGAGATGGCGGTCAAGAAGGAGGTCTTCGGCAAGCTCGACGCCGTGGTCAAGCCCGGCGCTATCCTCGCCACCAATACCTCCTATCTCGACATCAACGAAATCGCCGCCTCGACCTCGCGCCCGCAGGATGTGCTCGGCCTGCATTTCTTTTCGCCGGCCAATGTCATGAAGCTCTTGGAGATCGTGCGGGCCGAGAAGACCGCACCCGATGCGCTGGCGAGCGTCGTCGATCTGGCGCGGCGGATCGGCAAGGTGGCTGTCGTCGTCGGCGTCTGCCACGGCTTCGTCGGCAACCGCATGCTGGCGGCGCGTGGCGCCGAATCCGAGACGCTTCTGCTGGAGGGCGCAACGCCGCGCCAGATCGACCAGGCGTTCACCGATTTCGGCTGGCCGATGGGGCCGTTCCAGATGGGCGATCTCGCTGGCCTCGACATTGGCTGGCGCAACCGCAAGGCGCGCGGCCAGACGGCCGTGATCGCCGACACGCTGTGCGAACAGGGCCGTTTCGGCCAGAAGACCGGCCGTGGTTTCTATCTCTACGAGGCCGGCGCGCGCACGCCGGTCACCGATCCGCAAGTCGAGGCGCTGATCCGCGACAAGGCGGCCGAGAAGGGCATCGTGCCGCGCGCGATCGGCGCGGAAGAAATCATCGAACGCACGCTCTATCCCTTGGTCAACGAGGGCGCCAGGATTTTGGAGGAAGGGATCGCGGCCCGCGCGTCCGACATCGATGTCGTCTGGGCCAATGGCTACGGCTTTCCCGTCGGCAAGGGCGGCCCGATGTTTTGGGCCGGCCTCGAAGGGCTGGCCAAGCTCATCGAGCGGCTCGACTATTGGCATCAGCGGACCGGCAAGGACGTGTTCAAGGTGGCGCCATTGCTCAGGCGGATGGCCGAAATCGGCTCCTGGGAAGCCGGGGGCTAGAGCGTTCTCCGGAAACGCTGACCCGCTCTATCTCTTTGGTTTGACGCAATTCTAGACGGAAACCGCTACACACTTTTCCTGGAATTGCACTCCGTCTCGGCCTTCAACCAGTCAGCGAAGATCATCATTGCCTGCGAGTTCTGGCGCCTGCGCCGTGCCGACAGCCAATATCGGCCGACGTCGACCGTGCAGTCGAAAGGCTGCACCAGCTCAGCCGAACAGAGCTCGCGGCTGAACATCGAAATCGGCAGCAGCGCCACTCCGGCGCCCTGGACGGCAGCGTTCGCCATGGTGACCGATGAGTCGAAGACGATGCCCTTGATCGGCGGGCAATGGCACCCTGCCGTCTCGAACCAGCGCAACCATTCGTCTTCCCGGTAGGAGCATAGCAGCGTTTCGCGCGCGAGATCGGACGGGTCGCGCAGACGCGCGGCGATGTCGGGCGTGCAGGCCGGCGAGAAGGCGCCCGGCAGCAACGGTGTGTTCTCGGTGCCCTGCCAGGAGCCATCGCCGAAACGGATGGCAAAGTCGAGACCGTCGGCGGCGAGATTGACCCGGTTGTTGTTGGTCGAGATGCGCAGCTCGATGTCCGGATAGGCCTGGTGAAATGCCGGCAATCTGGGAATCAGCCATCCCGACGCGAAGTGCCGACGACACCGATGGTGACGATGTCGTTGAAGCGGCCACCCTCGAAGCGGTCGAGCGTGACGCTGATCCTGTTGAACGCGTCGCTCAGTACCGGCAACAGAGCCTCGCCTTCTTCGCTCAAAGCGAGGCCGTGCGGCAATCGGCGAAAAAGCCTGATTCCAAGGACCTCTTCGAGGCCCTTGATCTGATGGCTGACGGCGGCCTGGGTGACGCGCAGTTCGAGGCCGGCGCCGGTGAAACTGAGATGCCTTGCAGATGCCTCGAAGGCGCGCAAGCCATTCAACGGGAGGTGCGATCGCTTCATCATCCCAGCCCTAATTTTTCTTATGGCGGGGGCGATGTTTACTCGTTTGCGATGGCGCCGGATCCGGTCCAGTTCTGCTGCGCGGGGCGACAGAGAGTGTGGACATGACAAGCAGACGCAGTTTCATCAGTGGTCTCGCGGTGGTTTTGACGGCCCCGGTTGGCGCCATTGCGAAGGCGGCAACGAGCCCGACAAAATTTGATGGGGTCTTGCCGAAAATAAGGCGGATCGAGGCGAAAAGCGGCGGCCGGCTCGGCGTGGCCTGCCGGATCTCCGGAACGACCGCGCAATTCGGCTATCGTGAGGACGAGTTGTTCCCCATGTGCAGCACCTTCAAGGCACTCGCGGCGGCGTTCATCCTGCATCGGGTCGATGGCGGCATCGAGCAGCTCGACCGGAGCATCAAGATGCCGCACGACGCCGTCATCGCGAACTCTCCGACGACCAAGAAACATGCCGGCGGCGAGATGACGGTGGCGCAGCTTTGCGAGGCCGCCGTGACGGTCAGCGACAATGGGGCGGCCAATCTGTTGCTGGAGTCCTTTGGCGGGCCGGCGCAGTTGACGGCCTATCTGCGTTCGATCGGAGACAAGGTGACCAGGCTGGACCGGATCGAGCCGGAGCTGAACGAGTCGCTGCCGGGTGACGCGCGCGACACGACCTCACCGCTGGCCATGGCCGACAATTTCGAACGGCTGACGATCGGCAACAGCCTGTCGAAGAAGGGCCGGGCGCAGCTTGTCGATTGGCTGGTGGCGAACAAGACCGGCGACGAGCGCATAAGGGCGGCACTGCCGAAAGGCTGGACATGCGGCGACAAGACCGGAACGGGCGCGCGCGGCAGCACCAACGACGCAGCCGTCATCTGGCCGGCTTCCGGCAACCCGATTTTGATGTCGATCTATCTGACCGGCACGAAACAGAGTCTGGCCAAGCGCAACGCCGTCATTGCCTCTGTCTCGCGCGCGTTGGTCGAAGCGATCGCGGTGTAAATCTCTGTATCGGGCGGCGCGGTGTTGCCGGGCCGCTGCCCTCATACATGTTTGCGGCCGCCGGTCTCGCGGAACCAGCTGTCGGGGTAGGGATACCACCAGTCCTGGATCGTCGGTTTGTGGTCGATGATCACCATCTTCGAGCGACGGAAGGCGTCCAGCCCCTGGCGTCCGAGCTCGCGGCCAAGGCCTGAAGCCTTCCAGCCGCCGAAGGGCAAGGCGTCATTGTCGATCAGCGGGTTGTTGACCCAGACCATGCCGGCCTCGAGCCGCTCGGCGGCCTCATGCGCCTCGGCCAGATCGGTGGTGAACACCGAGGCGCCGAGCCCGAACGGGCTGTCATTGGCAAGCCGGATCGCCTCGTCGAAATCCTTGACCCGGCAGATCGCCGCGACCGGGCCGAAGCACTCTTCGCGTACGATGGCCATATCAGGAGTGACGCCGGTCAGGATCGTTGGCTCGTAGAACCAGCCCGTGTTGTGTGCGGGCGGGATGCGGCCGCCGGTGACCGCCCTGGCACCGTTGCGAATGGCATCGTCAACAAGGCGCATCACTTTCGCCCGCGCGACTTCGCTGACCAACGGGCCGATCTCGGTCTTGTCCATGCCGTTGCCGATGCGCAGCGCGCGTGTCCTTTCGGCGAACAGGTCGACAAAGCAGTCATGCACCGCGTCGACGACGAAGAAGCGCTCGGCCGAGGTGCAGACCTGGCCGGTGAGGTGGAAGGCGGCGGTGACGCTGCCGGCCGCGGCGACATCGAGCGGGGCGTGTTGGCTGATGATCAGCGGATCGCTACCGCCGGCTTCGATGACGCACGGCTTCATGCGCTCGGCACAAGCCACCGCCACCGCCTTGCCGGCGGCGACCGAGCCGGTGAAGGCGACGGCATGGGTGCGGTCGGAAACGATCAGCGCTTGCGCGGTAGCAGCGCCGCCGGGCAGGCAGGAGACCATCCCCTCCGGCAGCGAGCGGAACACGGTCATGTAATCGAGCGTCGACAGCGTCGTCGCCTCGGCCGGCTTGATGACGCAGGCGTTGCCGGCGGCGAGCGATGCCGCGACTGTCCAGCACATCAGCAGGATCGGGAAATTGTAAGGCATGATGTGGACGGAGACGCCATAGGGCTCGTAGCGCGCATACTGGAACGACCCGGCCTGCGTCGTGCCGGCGATCTTGCCGGCATCGTCGCGCGCCATCTCGGCATAGTAGCGGAAGATCGGCGCGCAGTTGGCGATCTCGCCGATGGCTTCCGGATAGGGCTTGCCCATCTCGCGCACCATCAGTTCGGCACAACGCGTGAAGTCGGCCGCTTCGATGGCATTGGCGACGGCATGGAGGTGCTTGGCGCGGCTCTTGGCGTCGAGCCTTTTCCAGGCGGCCTGCGCCTTGGTGGCGGCAGTCAGCGCTGCATCGATCTCGCCATCTGTCACAGCGGCTATGGCACCGACCGTTTCCAGCGTCGCCGGGTCGATTACCGGTTTCGTCGCGCCGGTCATCTGCCGGTAATCGGGATTGACGAAGAAGGTCGGCCGGTCAGGGGAGAAATGCATGGATATCCTCTCCGACCCGCTCAGCGGATCATGTAGACCTTCTTGATCGTCTCATGGACGGTGCAGACGCCTTTCCAGTCCTGCGGAAAGAACGCCGCCGTGTCCGGCTCGATCTCGATGATCTCGCCGGATTCATGGACATAGGTGCAGCGGCCCTCAAGGAAGTGGCAGAACTCGTCGCGGGTGACGTGGCAGTGCCATTTGCCTGGCGTGCACACCCACAGGCCGCATTCGGAACGGCCTTCAGGCCCTTTGTACAGCAGCTTGCCCGAAGTGTGGGATTCGCCCTCGATCATCGTCGGGATGACGCCCCAGTCGACGAGGTCGGTAATAGTGAGCGGGGACTTCATGATCGGTGTTGTCATATCGATTTTCCCTGGAATGGCATTGGTGCTCACCGGCACATGAAAGCCTTGGTCAGCGTTTCGGTGATGATGGAGATGCCGGTCCAGCCGGCGGGGAAGAACACAAGCGTGCCGGCCTCGACCGGAACATCTTCGCCGTTCTCATGGACATAGCTGCCGCGTCCCGACAGGAAATGGCAGAACTCGTCGGCAGGAAAGGTGACCTTCCGTGTGCCCGGTGTGCATGACCACAGGCCGCATTCGCTCGATCCATCCGGGTTCTGCGACAGGATTTTGCCGAAGGCCCGCGGCGAGCCGGCAAGCGTGTTGCTGCCCGCGCCCCAATCATCCAGGTCCACTGTCGAGGCGTTTTGCCAGTGCGGTGTCGGCATATCGTGAAGCTCCGAGGATCAGGCCAGCATGTAGACGTTGCGCATGGTTTCATGCACGGTGCATTCGCCCGCCCAGCCGGCCGGGAACATGACCACGGTTCCAGCACTGACTTCTATCACTTCGCCGACATTCGACCTGTAGGTCGCGCGGCCGGCGACGAAATGGCACAATTCATCGCGCGGGATGCTAAGGCGCCAGCGGCCAGGCGTGCAGACCCAGATGCCGGATTCCGGCTGGTTGTTCGGCCCTTTGTGCACCAGCCTGCCGGTGGAATGGGACGCGCCGTCCAGCGCATTCGGCTGGGCCCCCCAGTCGACGAGATCGGTGCGGGTCGAGGCCTGATGGAGGTGTGGTGCGGAGGAGGTCACGGCAGCGCCTCCAGCAACCCAGCTGCCTTTTCCGGGCCGTTCTGCGCGTGCGTCTGCGCCGAGGTCTTCGCCAGCCTGGCCTTCATCGCCGGATCGGTCAGGCAGGCCTCGATCTTGGCGACGAGCTCGGCATCGTTCCAGTCGTAGCGCGGCATGCCGAAGCCGTGGCCGGTTTCTTCGACGCGGGTGGCGTTGTCGTGGCCGTCCCAGACATAGGGCATGATGATGGCCGGCTTGCCGAAATAGAGGCACTCGGTAAACGAGTTGTTGCCGCCATGGTGGATCACCGCATCGACCTGCGGGATGACCGAGGGCTGCGGGAACCAGCTTTCGACGATGACGTTGCCGGGCACGTCCGTGTACTGGTCCTTGTAGCCGCCGACATTGACCAGCGCCCGGTAGCGGGTCTTGCCCAGCGTCGCGATGATGCGCTTCAACAGGTCGACATCGCCGGCGCCCAGGCTGCCGAAGGAAACGTAAAGCAGCGGGCCGTCGTTGTTTTTTGCAAAGGTCGGCACCGTGTAGGGTTTCTCCTGCCGCACGCAGCCTTCGAGATATTGGAATTTTGCCGGATCGAGCGGATGGCGCCGTTTGAATTTTGCCGCCTCGGGATAGAGCAGCAGGTTGAGGTAGGGCGAGGCCTCGAAGAACTGGCCGATCGGATAGGGCGCCTCGTTGTTGGCGGTGAGGAAGGCGTTGAAGTCGTCATGGATCGGCTTGATCACAGCGTTGAAATGGTCGCGATAGCGCTGGTGCCCGGCATGGTCGTTCTCGCCGCAGCCGGAGAGATGCGGTGGGATGTCCTCGTCCTCGATCTCGTTTTCCGAGCAGGAGATGACGCGCACCCACGGCTTGCCGTACTGCTTGATTGCCGGGAACAGGATGACGTTGTCGACGCAGATGACATCCGGCTTGATGCCAGCCAGAACGCGCGGCAGATCCTTCTGCGCCCATTTGGCGCTGTCGACGATCGCCGTCCAGCAATCCTTGACGTAATTGTCGACCTGGTCATAGGGCGATTTGCGGAAGTTCGGGATATGCCCGTTGATGAAGTCCTCCCAGAATTTGGCCATCTGCTCGGGCGGCATCGGCTCGGACAGGTTCACCGGATGGGCTGCGAAGCCGTAGCCCTTGTAGACGTCGACGAAGCCAGGATCGGAGAGGAACACCGCCTTGTGCCCACGCGCCTCGACCGCCTGGGCGATGCCGACGGAATTGAGCGCCGGGCCATAGGCCGCTTCGGGAAAAAACGCGATCGTCTTCTGCGCCATCAGGCTTCTCCTTCACTCTGCGAAAATTCTGACATCGGCGGCGTCCCAGCCGAGTTCGACCTGGTCGCCCGACGAGACCGGCCGCCGGTCCGCGGCATCGGCGGTGACGCGCACCAGGAATGGCTTTGGCGACAGGGGGGTGCGGACATGCAGCTGCAGGTCGAGCCCCTGATAGGCCAATGCCTCGACCGTGCCAGTGGTGCGGTTGGCGGTCTCCACTGACGGGAACAGCCGGATGCGCTCGGGTCGCACCGAGGCGACAGCGGACGCACCGGGCGCAAGCTTGGGGGGAACCTTGCCGGCGATCCGCGTGCCATTAGCGGCCAGCACGCCATCGGCGACTGCCTTGCCCGGCACGAAATTCATCACGCCGATGAAGTCGGCGACGAAACGATCGGCGGGATGCTCATAGACCGCATGTGGGGTGTCGCATTGCAGCAACCGGCCATCCTTGAGCACGGCCATGCGGTCGGCCATGACAAGCGATTCTTCCTGATCGTGGGTGACGATGACGAAGGTTATGCCGACCTCGTGCTGCAGGCGCTTCAATTCCAATTGCATGGCGCCGCGCAGCTTCTTGTCGAGCGCGCCGAGCGGTTCGTCGAGCAGCAGCAGCCGGGGTCGCTTGACCAGAGCCCGGGCGAGCGCGACACGCTGCTTCTGGCCGCCCGACAATTGCTCCGGCTTGCGGTCGGCGAAGGGGACGAGTTCGGTCGTCGCCAGGATGGCATCGACGCGGGAGCGGATTTCGCTAGCCGGCAAACGCTCCATTTCCAGACCGTAGGACACGTTGGCCCTGACGCTCATATGCGGAAACAGCGCATAGGACTGGAACATCAGATTGACCGGCCGCTTGTTGGGCGGGATCCTGGCGATGTCGCGGCCGTCGAGCAGGATGCGCCCGTCATTCGGCGTCTCGAAGCCGGCCAGCATGCGCAGCAGCGTGGTCTTGCCGCAGCCCGAAGGCCCGAGCAGGGCGAAGAACTCGTTCTCGCGGATGTCGAGCGAGATGCCCTCGACAGCGGTCACGCGGCCGAAATTCTTCGACACATGATCGATGGCCAGCAGCGTGCGCGGTTCGCTCATTGGCCGATGACCCCTCGATTGAGCCGCTGCGACAAGGTCAGCGCGGTGATCGAGACCACCATGACGATGGTCGCCAGCGCGTTGATCTCTGGCGTGATGCCGAAGCGGATCATCGCGTAGATCTGCATCGGCAGCGTGGTCGAGGCGCGCCCGGCGCCGGCGGTGAAGAAAGCGATGATGAACTCGTCGACCGACAGCGTGAACGCAAGCAGCGCGCCGGCGATGACCGCCGGCAGGATGACCGGCAATGTCACCCGCCGAAAGGTGGTCACTGCGGACGCGCCAAGGTCAGTGGACGCCTCGACAATCGACCAGTCGAAACTTTTCAGCCGGGCACGCACCACCGAACAGACGAAGGCGAGGTTGAACACGACATGGGCAAGGATGATGGTGTGCAGCCCCATGGTCAGGTTGAGCATGGAGAAGAACGACAGCAGCGCGATCGCCAGCACGATGTCGGGAATGATCATCGGCGCAAAGATCAGCGCCTCGAGGCCCTTGCCATAATGTCGGCGCATCTCGACGCCGATCGCCAGCAGCGTGCCGAGCAGGGTGGCGATGGCCGTCGACACCAGTGCCACGATCAGCGTGTTGAGCGCCGCTGAGAGGATCGCGGAATTGCCGGCCAGCGAGACATACCATTTCAGCGAAAAGCCCGACCATGCGGTCGGCAGGCCGCCCTCGTTGAAGGACAGCGCCACCAGCACGGCAATCGGGATGTAGAGGAAGGCGAAGACCAGGCTCAGTACGAGCCAGAGCGTGCGCCGCGTGGCGGGAGAGCGCTCAGCCATCGGCGCCTCCGCTCACTTGCGCGGCGCGGCCCGAGGCGCGATCGGCGGCCAGCGCCTGCGCCATCAGCACCAGCAGCATGATGGCGATCAGCATCATGGCGAGCGCCGCGCCGAAGGGCCAGTCATTGGCGGTCAGGAACTGGTCGTAGACGAGATTGCCGATCATCTGGAAGCGGCCACCGCCGAGCAGGGCCGGCGTAACGAAGTTGCCGATCGACAGCACGAAGACGAACACGGCGCCGGCGGCGATGCCGGGCACGGTCAGCGGCAGGATGACACGGCGAAAGGTGGTGATGGCCGAAGCGCCGAGGTCACGCGAAGCCTCGGCGAGTTCTGGGTTGAGACGCGACAGCGGTGCGTAGCAGGCGAGGATGACGAAGGGCAGGTAGTTGTAGACCAGGCCGGCGATGACGGCACCTTCGGTGTAGAGCATCGACGGCGGCTCGCCGGTGTAGCCGAACCAGCGCAGCAGCTGGGTGATCAGGCCCTCGCGGTTGAGCAGCACGATCCAGGCATAGGTGCGGATCAGATAGTTGGACCAGAACGGCAGCACGGCGAAGAACAGCAGCACCGGCTGCAGCCGGCGCGGTGCTGCTGATATGGCATAGGCGGCGGCATAGCCGATCACCACCGCGATCAGCGTCGCCGTGCCGGCGATGCGTGCAGATTTGAGGAAGATGCCGGCATAGAGCGGGTCGAAAACCAGCCCGAAATTCTCCAGCGTGAAGGTGTATTCGATGCCGCCATAGATGCCGCGGCGGAAGAAGGCGAGCGCCAGCACCAGCGCGCACGGCACGACCATCAGCGCGGTCAGCCAGACCAGCGCCGGGGCCATCAGCAAGGAGGAGCGAAGTCGGGTCTGGGACAATTTTCGGGTACCGCTCAAGGCCGGCAGCAGAAGCGCCGCCGGCCGTGATGTCTGGTTTGACGCTGCTTACTGCGCGGCCTTGATCTCGCTGACGATCTTCGAATAGTCGCGCTGGGCGTCGCCGACGTCACGCAGCTGCTCGAACTTGACGAGATCGGCTACTGGCATCGCCATGTTGGGGAATTTCGCCAGGAAATCGGCTGGCAGGCTTTCCATAGCCGGCTTGTTCGGCACCTTGTAGTCGATGTTCTGCGCCGCCCAGGCATGGTTCTTGGCGTCGAGCATGAAGTTGATGAACTGGAAGGCCGCATCCTTGTTGGCGGAAGCCTTCATCACCACCATCGTGTCGACCCACAGGTCCGACCCTTCCTTGGGGATGACGTATTTGATCTCGGGCTTCTCGGCGATGCCGTAATTGCACCAGCCGTCCCATGCCTGCACCATCAGCGCCTCCCCGGAAACCAGCTTCGAATAGAAGGTGGTGTCGTCATAGGCGAGCAGGGTCTTCTTGGCCGAGATCAGCAGATCCTTGACTTCGGCCATCTTGGCCGGATCGGTCTCGTTGACCGAAAAACCCTTGTCGAGCTGGCCCGCGGCCAGCAGCCAGCGGTCGGTCGCCAGCATGGTGGTTTTGCCCTTGAGGTCGTCGGAGGGGGCGAGAAGGTCGCTCCAGCTGGTCGGCGCCACCTTCACCAGGTCGGAGCGGTAGCAGAGGCCTGTCGTGCCCCAGGTGTAGGGGACTGAAAAGGCGTTGCCGACATCATGCGGCAGCTTGGTCGCTTCAGGGTAGAGGTTGGCGAGGTTGGGCACCTTGGCGTGGTCGATCGGCTCGGTCAGGCCGAGCTTGTTCAGCACCTCGGCGAAGGGCGAGGAGACGAAGACCACGTCATAGCCCTTGCCGCCGGCGGCGATGAGCTTGCCCATGATCTCTTCATTGGTGGCATGGACAACCACTTCGCCGGCGACGCCGGTGGCGGTCTTGAAGGCAGCCATGGCGTCGGGCGCCATGTAGCCGTCCCAGTTGGAAATGACCAGGTCGGCCGCAGCCGCGGGTGCGGCCAGCGCCAAGGCCAGGCCAAGTGCGATTGACGGCATCTTCAGCGAACGGTGCCGCAAGAGAGTGGTGGCGGTCATGACAGGTTCCCCATTCTGGTTGATCGTCGAATTCATTCGCCGGCGGCGACCCATGCCGCCGCCTCGATCCTGTTCCCTCGGTCTTTTTTTGTGCCGATTGTCCTGACAGTACTATTGCAGAAAAAAGTACGTCAATCCATAATTTGCCAAGCGACCGTGGAATCTGGCCGATTGCGTCCGTGAAGCCGATCGGTCAAAGCATATAGGTCATGTCCGTTCACGAGCATTGTCATGCAAGCCGCCGCCCGACGACCCCGCACCAACCACCTCGACCTGGCGCAGCGCATCCTGGATGTGGCCCGGCAGCGCGGCTTCGAACCCGGCGCGCGCCTGCCGGAACAGCAGATCGCCTCGCTGTGCAATGTGTCGCGCACGCCGGTACGAGCAGCGCTTAGCCTGCTTGTGGAACAGGGCGTTGTGCGTTGGGAGGCGGATTCCGGCTATCACCTTGCCGTCGACCTCACGAGCCAGCCGGCCGTTGCCGCTGAATTGCCGCTTACCGAGGAGGACGAACTCGCCGAGGCGATCCTGCGCGACCGGTCGGCGCGGCGGCTGGACCAGACGGTGACCGTCGCCGGGTTGATGCGGCGGTATAATGCTGAACGCAAGACGGTACTAAAATCGCTTAACAGACTAACGGAAGAGAATCTGCTCGACCGTGCGCCCGGCCAGTCCTGGCTCTTCCGCCGCGCGCCTGACGACCCGGAGGCGCAAGGCGAAAGCTATGAGTACCGCTTGCTGCTGGAGCCCGCCGCCATCCTGACCCCCGGCTTCCGGCTCAACGGCGCACGGGCCGCGGCATTGCGCCAAGGCATGGAAGCGCTGTTGGCGCTGCCGGACGCCGCATTCGACACACGCGAGTTCCAGCGGCTGGACATCGATTTTCACGGCATGCTGGCGGAGGGCTCTGCCAATCGCTTCGTGGCCGACGCGTTGGCCGATCACCTCAGGCTGCGCCGGCTGCCGGGCATCTATGCCGGCGTCAACGTCTTCCGGCTGCGGCAATCGCTGCGTGAGCACCTGAACATACTCGACCATCTTGAAAGCCGGCAGTATGAGGTGGCTGCCGATCTGCTTCGCATTCACCTGCGGCTCTCCCGCAACCAGCGACCGCAAGCGGCCAGTCGCGGGGCGCCCGCCCTGTTCGGCATGATCAGCCGGCCGGAATGACGAGGATTAATTGACGCGAAAAGCCAGCCCGACCATCGCGCTGTTTCCCGAAGCGAGTTTCGGCGCGGCGTTGAATTGCGTCGGCATCGCGCAGGCGCTACGGGCGAACGGCGCCCGGCCTGTTTTCATCTGTCATGCCGGCTTCTCCGGTGTCTTTGCCGACTATGGTTTTCAGGAATACCAGCTGCCAACCGACGAGCCGCTGAGCGACAGCGATCGACAGAGCTACTGGCAGGCGTTCGTGCGCAGGCATCTGCCGCATTTCAGGCTGAGCCCCATCGACCAGCTGGAAACCTATGTCGCGCCGACCTGGCAGGCGATCGTCGACACCGCGGTCAACGCCGAAGCGCCGCTGCGCCAATTGCTGGCGCGGCTGAAACCGGACGCCGTGGTGCTCGACAATGTCATCATGTTCCCGGCGATCGCTGCCGCCGGCTGCCCATGGGTGCGCGTCGTTTCCTGCGCCGAGACCGAGCTTCCGGACGCGCGGGTGCCCCCCTATCTGTCGGGGCTTGGCGCCGACGACCCGCAACGCGCGGCGTTCGAGGCCCGCTATCTCAAGGCCTCGGCGCCCGCGCATGACCGCTTCAACCGCTTCCGCACCGATGCCGGCCTGGCGCCGCTGCCGAAGGGCCTGTTTCTCGAAGCCTCGCCAGACCTCAACCTTTTGCTGACACCGACGATCGTGCGCCGCGAGCGCGCCGAGCCGCTCGACCCGGCCCGCTTCGTCTATCTCGAAGGCTGCGTGCGTTCGGAAGGACCGTTCCAGGTGCCGGTGTTCCCGCGCAATGAGGGGCCATTGGTCTATCTCAGCTTCGGCAGTCTCGGCGCCATGGATGTCGGCCTGATCGAGCGGATGCTCTCCGTGTTCGATAGGCTGCCGGCCCGCTTCATCGTCAATGCCGGAGGACTGCGCGACGCCTATCGCGCTGTGCCCGACAATGTCTACCTCGACGCCTGGTTTCCGCAGCCATCGGTGGTGGCGAAATCAGACCTGTTCATCCACCACGGCGGCAATAACAGCTTTTGCGAAGCGCTGCGCTTCGGCGTGCCGTCGCTGATCATGCCCTATTGCTGGGACGGGCACGACAATGGCCGACGCGCCGTGGAGACCGGCGTTGGCGACCATATCGGCCGTGATGCCTGGACCGAAGGAGTATTGGAGAAAGCCATTCTCGGCCTGCTGGCCGACGACGCAATGCGCGCCCGCCTAAGGGACAATGCAACCCATATGGCGCTGAAACCCGGAACGGATGTGGCCGCGCAAGCCATACTCTCTGTGATACGGACATGAACGAAATGCCTGACATGAACACGAATACTTCCCTCTCCAGCGGCAACGATCCCAAGGCCTGGCTGGCCCAGCACGGCATCAACGAAGTCGAGTGCCTGGTGCCTGATATGAACGGCGTCCTGCGCGGCAAGGCCTTGCCGGTAGCCAAGTTCCTCAAGGCGCTGGAGGACCGCGCACTCTATCTGCCGAGCAGCGCCTTCCTGGTCAGCATTGACGGCCGCTATACCGGTTCGATCGACGAGGGTTTTGCCTATTCGGACCCGGACATGCGCATGGTGCCGGATGTTTCGACGCTTACCCTGGCGCCCGGCGCCGGGGCAGCCAAGGCCTATGTCTTCGCCGATGCCTTTCACATGGACGACCGGCCATGGATGGCCTCGCCGCGCCATGTGCTGAGAGCCGTGCTCGACCTCTACCGTCAGCGCGGTTGGCGGGCGGTGGTGGCGCCGGAGCTCGAATTCTACCTGACCGCGCCCAATCCCGATCCCGACCGGCCGCTGACGGCGCCGGTCGGCGGCAATGGCCGCGCCGAGAGCGTGCAGCATCCCTACGATATGGCGGCACTGGAGGAGTTCGAGCCGGTGGTCCGCCGCATCTATGACTATGCGGCGGCATCCGGACTGCCGCTCGACACGCTGATCCATGAATCGGGCACGGCGCAGCTGGAGATCAACTTCCTGCACGGCGATGCGTTGCCGCTGGCCGACAAGGTGCTGCTGTTCAAGCGGCTGACGCGCCAGGCCGCGCAGCAGAGCGGCATGCATGCCACCTTCATGGCCAAGCCGATCGCGGCACAGGCGGGGAGCTCGATGCATCTGCACATGTCGGTCATCGACGAGGCCGGCAAGACGCTGTTTGCCGACACTGATGATGCCGACACCGAAATGTTCGGCCATTTCATCGGCGGCCTGCAGAAATATGTCCCGGAGATCATGCCGCTGTTTGCACCGAACGTGAACTCGTTCCGCCGCATCCGGCCGAACCACAGCGCGCCGGCCAACATCGAATGGTCGCACGACAACCGCTCCTGTGGCCTGCGGGTGCCGGCCGGTGGCCGCGCCGCGCGGCGGGTGGAGAACCGCTTGCCGGGTGCCGATTCCAATCCCTATCTGGCGATCGCCGGTTCGCTTCTCGCGGGCTATCTCGGTGTCGAGCAGAAGCTGGCGCGGTCGATAGAGGCGTCGGGCAATGCCTACAAGATCAAAAGCACGCTGCCGAAAACCATGGAGGAGGCGCTGGATCGTTTCACCGCTTGCGAGCCGGTGCGGGAGCTGCTCGGCGAGGACTTCTTCCAGACCTATCTGCGCGTCAAGAGCGTCGAGCTCGACCTGTTCCAGGGCGTGGTGACGAGCTGGGAACGCGACCACCTGCTGCTGAAGGTGTAATGATGGGCTTCAATTCCGGTTTGGATATCGGCAAATCCTACTATGTCGCGACGGCAAATCCGTCGCCCGACCATCCCGCCCTGCAGGGCGATGTCGACGCCGACCTGGTTGTCGTCGGCGGCGGCTGCACCGGCCTGTCGGCGGCCCTTCACGCCGCCGAGCGCGGCCTGAAGGTGGTGCTGCTCGAAGGCGGCAAGATCGGCTGGGGTGCGTCGGGCCGCAATGGCGGCCAGATGATCCCTGGCCTGCGCAAGGGTGCCAAGGGCCTGGTCAAGCTCTACGGGCCCGAGCGGGCGAAAGTGCTGTTCGACCTCGCCTTCGAGGCACGCGGGCTGGTGCTCGACATCATCGAGCGCCACGCCATCGATTGCGATCTCAGGCTGACCGGCCATCTGGTCGGGGCGGTCAACAGCTCCGACCTCAAAGACCTCGAGGAAGAGGCGGAGTGCCTGGCCACGGTGATGAAGTTCCCGCATGCCGAGATCCTGTCGGCGGCGGAAGCCCGCCGCAAGGTCGACACGCCCTACCACGGCGCGATGTACGAGCCGCTCGGCGGCCACATGCATCCACTGAACTACACGCTCGGCCTCGCCCGCGCGGCGGTCGCGGCCGGCGTCGTCATCCACGAGAAGTCGGTCGCCGTGCGGCTTGAGCGCGAGCCATCGATCCGCGTCTCTACGGCCAAGGGGGCGGTCCGGGCGAAACATGTCGTGCTGGCGGGCGATGCGCTGCTCAACGGGCTGGAGCCGCGCGTCAACAGCCGCATCATGCCGGTCGGCAACTACATCGTCGCCACCGAGCCGCTGGAGGGCAAACGCAATGTCATCCCGGCCAATGTCGCGGTGTCCGACACCCGCTTCGTCGTCAACTACTACCGCATGTCGGCCGATGGGCGCCTGCTGTTCGGCGGCGGCGAGCGCTACACGCCGTCGCCGCCGGCCGACATTGCCGGCTTCGTGCGGCCGCACATGGAAAAGACCTTTCCGCAACTTCAGGGCTGCCGCATCGATCATGCCTGGGGCGGGCTGGTGTCGGTGACGACGTCGCGGCTGCCGCATGTCGGGCACTATGGCGAGGTCTATTTCGCGCATGGCTATTCCGGCAAAGGCGTCATCCTGTCGACACTGTCGGGCAAGCTTTTGGCCGAGGCGATCACCGGCGACGCTTCGCGGCTCGACCTGTTCTCGACGCTCACGCCCATGCCGTTCCCGGGCGGCACGGCGTTGCGCGCACCGCTCTATGTGCTCGGCATGCTGTGGTATGCGATGCGCGACCGCATCAAGCATTGAGCGCTGGCGGCGCGGCGACCGAACGCTGGCGCTGTCCGTCGTGTTGGGAAGGGTGGACGAAGGCCCTTAGACGACGAAAAAATCCTCGATGCGCAGCTTGGCCTCGAGCAGCGCCGGCAGGATTTCCCGTTCCATCTCCGCGACGGAGAAGCGGGCGGACTGGGTCGAGACGTTGATGGCCGCGACCGTGCGTTGCGCGCGGTCGCGGATCGGCACGGCGATCGAGCGCAGGCCGAGTTCCAGCTCCTCGTCGACGATGGCAAAGCCGCCAGCCTTGGCCTTGCCGATGGCTTCGGCCAGCAAATGCCTATCGGTGATCGTCTTCGGCGTCCGTCTCTCGATCGTCGCCTGGCCGAGAAATGTGTTCAATTCCTCTGGCGTGAGGCCGGCAAGCAGGATCCGCCCCATCGAGGTGCAATAGGCCGGCAGCCTTGTGCCGACGTCGAGCGAGACGCTGAGGATGCGGCGGCCCGGAATGCGTGCGACGTAGACGACATCCTGGCCCGACAGGATCGCCGCCGAGCAGGCCTCGTTCAACTGCGCCGCCACGGCCCGCATGATGGGGGCGGCGAAGCTCCACAGCGAGGCGCCGCCGAGCCAGGTGCGGGCAACGGTCAGCAAGCGCGGCGACAGCGAAAACACACGGCCGGCCTGGGTGGCGTAGCCGGTGGCGACAAGCGTCAATAGAAAGCGGCGGGCGCCGGCGCGGGTCAGGCAGGCTTCCTCGGCCATCTCGGTCAGCGTCATGCCCGCAGGGTGCCGGGCCAGGATCTCCATGACGGCAAGGCCGCGCTCGAGCGAGCCGACATGATCACGGGAAGCGGCCTCTTCGTCCATCTCAGCTCCACGGAGCGGCACCGTCGCCCGGATTGACTCAATGCTCTCACCCAGTGTAGAAAGTATCGCATACAAAACATATGTTCGCAATACGAACTTTTGAACCCGGAGCCGATGCGATGGTCAAGTTCCTGCCGCTCAAACAGGCTGTGGCCGAGAACCTGAACGATGGTGACGCGGTCGCCTTCGAGGGCTTCACCCATCTAATCCCGACGGCGGCGGCGCATGAGGCGATCCGCCAGGGCTTTCGCGACCTGACCCTGATCCGCATGACACCGGACCTGATCTACGACCAGATGATCGGCATGGGCATGGCGAAGAAGATCGTCTTCTCCTATGTCGGCAATCCCGGCGTCGGTCTGCTGCGCCGCGCTCGCGACGCCATCGAGAACGGTTTTCCCAGATCGATCGAGATCGAGGAACACAGCCATGCCGGCATGGCCAACGCCTATGAGGCGGGTGCTGCCGGCCTGCCCTGCGCGGTGTTCCGCGGCTATCGCGGCGCAGGCCTCGCGGCAGTCAATCCGAACATCAAGTCGGTCACCTGTCCGTTTACCGGCGAGGTGTTGGCAGCCGTTCCTTCGATCCGACCTGATGTCACTTTCATCCATGCGCAGAGGGCCGACCGGAAAGGCAATGTGCTGGTCGAAGGCATCGTCGGCATCCAGAAGGAGGCGGTGCTGGCGGCGAAACGGTCAGTGGTGACGGTAGAGGAAGTGGTCGACAATTTCGACGATCTGCACCCCAATCTGACCGTGCTGCCGCGCTGGACGATCGCGGCGATCTCCGTCGTGCCCGGCGGCTCGCACCCGTCCTACGCGCATGGCTATTATGCGCGTGACAATGCGGCCTATCTGGAATGGGACGAGATCGCCGCCGACCGGGACAAATTCCAGGCGTGGATGCAGGCGAACGTCATCGAGAGGAGCGCCGACGATTTCGCGCCCCGTGTCGAGCATCTGAGGAAAGCGGCATGAGCGACAGTCCGGACTTCACCCCCAACGAGATGATGACGATCGCCGCCAGCCGCGCGCTGGGCAATGACGATGTCTGCTTCGTCGGCATCGGTGCGCCATCCGCCGCCTGCAATGTCGCGCGGCTGACGCATGCGCCTGACATCACCTTGATCTACGAGAGCGGTACGATAGGCACTGCGCCAGACGTGCTGCCGCTGTCGATCGGCGATGGTGAATTGTGCGAAACAGCCGTCACCACCGTCGCCGTGCCGGAAATGTTCCGCTACTGGCTGCAGGGCGGCCGTATCTCGATCGGTTTTTTGGGTGCTGCCCAGCTCGACAAGTTCGGCAATATCAACACCACGGTCATCGGCGACTATTTCCATCCCAAGACCCGGCTGCCCGGCGGCGGCGGTGCGCCGGAGATCGCGACGTCGTCGAAGGAGATCTACATCACCATGGCGCAGACCAGGCGCGGCATGGTCGAAAAGATCGACTTCTTCACCTCCTTCGGCCATGGCGAGGGCGGCGACCATCGAAAGCGGCTTGGCATCGACACTGCGGGCCCGACCTTGCTGATCACCGACCTCGCCATCTGGAAGCCGGATCCGGTGACCAAGGAATTCACGGTCGTGTCGCTGCATCCCGGTGTCACGCGCCAGCAGGTGCAGGAGACCTGTGGCTGGATGGTAAAGTTCGCGGAGGCGCTTGACGAAACGCCGGCGCCAAGCGAACTCGAACTGACGACATTGCGCGACCTGCAGGCCCGTACCAAGGCGGCGCATGAGGGAAGCGGAAAAGCAAAGGCTGCATGACATGGCCGAGGCCTATATCTGCGACTACATCCGCACGCCGATCGGCCGCTTCGGCGGCTCGCTGTCCTCGGTGCGCGCCGACGACCTTGGCGCCATACCCCTGAGAGCACTGGTCGAGCGCCATCCCGGTATCGACTGGCAGGGGATCGACGACGTCGTCTATGGCTGCGCAAACCAGGCCGGCGAGGACAACCGCAACGTGGCGCGCATGGCGCTGCTGCTGGCCGGTCTACCAAAGGAGATCCCGGGCTCCACCGTCAACCGGCTGTGCGGCTCCGGCATGGATGCGCTGACCATCGCCGCGCGGGCGATCAAGGCCGGCGAGGCCGAACTGATGATCGCAGGCGGCGTCGAATCGATGAGCCGCGCACCCTTCGTCATGCCCAAGGCCGACACGGCGTTTTCGCGCAATGCCGAGATCTATGACACCACCATCGGCTGGCGCTTCGTCAACCCGGTGATGAAAAAGCAGTATGGCGTCGATTCGATGCCTGAAACCGGCGAGAACGTCGCCGAGGATTTCTCGGTGTCGCGCGCCGACCAGGACGCCTTTGCCGCGCGCAGCCAGGACAAGGCTGTCGCCGCACAGGCCAATGGCCGGCTGGCGAAGGAAATCGCCCCGGTGACCATCCCGCAGCGCAAGGGCGATGCGGTGGTCGTCTCGAAGGACGAGCATCCGCGCGCCGGCACGACGGTCGAGGCACTGGCCAAATTGCCGACGCCATTCCGGCAGGGCGGCACGGTGACGGCCGGCAATGCCTCCGGCGTCAATGACGGGGCGGCGGCGTTGATCGTTGCCTCGGAAGCAGCCGTCAAGAAATATGGCCTGACGCCGATCGCCCGTATCCTTGGCGGCGCCGCCGCCGGTGTGGCGCCGCGCATCATGGGCATCGGCCCGGCGCCGGCGACGCAAAAACTGTGCGCGCGGCTTGGGCTGACGCCGCAGCAATTCGACGTCATCGAGCTCAACGAAGCCTTTGCCTCGCAAGGCATCGCCGTGCTGCGCCAACTCGGCATTGCCGAGGATGCCGAGCACGTCAATCCGAACGGCGGCGCCATCGCGCTCGGCCATCCCTTGGGCATGTCCGGCGCCCGCATATCCGGTACGGCGGCGCTGGAGCTTCGCGAACGCGGCGGCCGTTATGCGCTGGCGACCATGTGCATCGGTGTCGGCCAGGGCATCGCGATCGCGCTCGAACGGGCCTGAGCGGCAGCCTCTTCTTGGCCGGCTAAGATCGAGGCTGATTCGGGCGCGCAAATTTGACCATGTGGACAAAAGTGCGGACCCGTTCCATAGTTCCCTGTCTGACATTTTCACGAACGGCCGGCTCGACACGGCTGTCGAACAGAGGGGAATGCAATGGAAAATCCGAAGAATAGATTCCAGATAAAAAGCGAAGGGCTTTCGCGACGCAATGTGCTTGAGCTGGGCGCGCTTGGCCTGGCTGCGGCGATGCTGCCAGGCGCCGCCTTCGGCAAGGACAAGAAGCTGAAGGTGGCGGCGATCTTCGCCACGCCGATCGAGGAGCCATGGGACAACCAGATCCATGTCGCCTTGCAGAAGGCCGAGAAGGAACTCGGCATCGAGTACAAATGGTCGGAGAAGGTGCAGACCGCCGATTTCAGCCGCGTCATGCGCGAATATGCGCAAGGCGGCTACCAGCTGGTGCTGGGCGATGCCTTCGCCGCCGAGCGTGAATCGCGCCGCACCGCCAAGCAATTCCCGAAGACCGCCTTCCTGTTCGGCTCCGGAGCCGGACCGGCGGAACCCAATTTCGGCGTCTTCGACAACTGGATCCACGAGCCAGCCTATCTGTCCGGCATGATCGCCGGCAAGATGTCGAAGTCGGGCACGATCGGCGCTGTCGCGGCGATGGGCATTCCGGAAGTGAACCGGCTGGTCAACGCCTTCTTCGCCGGCGCCAAGGAGGTCAATCCCAACATCAAGAAGAAGGTCGCCTTCATCGGTTCCTTCTTCGATCCGCCGAAGGCCAAGGAAGCGGCCGTCGCGCAGATCGACGCCGGTGTCGACGTGATCTATGCCGAGCGTTTCGGTGTCATCGAAGCGGCGGTGGACAAGAAGATCCTCGCCATCTCCAACATGTCCGACCAGTCGAGCCTCGGTCCCGACACGGTCATCACCGGCCCGGTCTGGGACATGTATCCGACCGTCCAGCAGGCGATCAAACTGGTCAAGGCCGGCGTCTTCACCGCGCAGGACTACGGCGATTTCTCGCGCATGGCCAAGGGCGGTTCGCAGCTCGCGCCCTACCACAAGTTCGACAAGACGCTGCCGGCGGACGTGAAGGAGTTGGTCGAGAAGAAGAAGGCCGAAATCCTCGAAGGCAATTTCCGCGTCGATGTGGATGAGAATACGCCGGTTTCGGATTGAGGTTTTTATCCTCCCCCTTGTGGGGGTGAGCAGCCGGTTCGCCGCAGGCGAATTCATCGTGCCGCGGGCACGATGAAAGGCCAGCGAACGCTGGGACGCTGCGAAGCAGCGGGGACCCGGCAACTCACCGCCCGGCCCTTCGCAGGCTCAGGGCGTTCGAAGCTCGAAAAGCCAAGCAATTGGCTTTTCGTCCGCTGCGCGGATCGCTTCTCACCCGCACAAGGGGGAGGGTGAAGAGCTGCGCCAACGCCATCTCACCGGGAGCCATCTTGCCCGCCCCACTCATCGAAATGCGCGGCATCATCAAGAGCTTCGGCGCCGTCAAGGCGAACGAGGCCGTTGATCTCAGCGTTGCGCCGGGCGAGATTCTCGGTCTGCTGGGCGAGAACGGCGCCGGCAAGACGACGCTGATGAACGTGCTGTTCGGCGCCTATGCGCCCGATGCGGGCGAGATCCTCATCCAGGGCCAGCCGGTGCGGATCAGCAGTTCGGCCGATGCGCTGGCCGCCGGTATCGGCATGGTGCACCAGCATTTCCATCTGGCGCCAAGGCTCACCGTGCTGGAGAACCTGCTCATCGGCATCCCCGGCAAAACGGGGCGGATCGACCGCGCTGGAGGGTTGGCGCGGCTGGCGGAGATCGGCCGCCAACATGGGTTGACGCTTGATCCCGACCTTCCGGTGTCGGCGCTGTCGGTCGGCGAGCAGCAGCGGCTCGAAATCGTCAAGGCGCTGTTTCGCGGCGCCAGGCTGTTGATCCTCGACGAGCCGACAGCGGTGCTGGCGCCAACGGAGGTCGACGGGCTGTTTTCGGCGCTACGGTCGATGGCGGCGCAGGGCCTCGGCATCATCTTCATCTCGCATAAGCTCAACGAGGTGCGGGCACTGACCCATCGCTGCACGGTGCTGCGGCATGGCCGCGTCGCTGGCCGCGTCGACGACCCCGCCAACACGACATCTGCCGCAATGGCGCAACTGATGTGCGGCCACGAGATCGTGCCGCCGGCGAGGGGGCCATCGACCCCCGGTGCAGCTGTGCTGACGCTCGATGGCATTTCGACATTGCGGCATTCAGGCACGGCGTTGCGCGACGTGTCGCTTTCGGTCCGCGCTGGCGAGATCCTCGGTATTGCCGGTGTCTCGGGCAATGGTCAGCGCGCCCTGGCGGAGGTGATCTCAGGCACGCGCGTGCCCGATGCCGGCCAGATGACCATCGCCGGCCGACAAGTGTCGGGATTTTCGCCGCGCGAGGTGCAGGCGCTCGGTCTCGGCCGCATCCCGGAGGATCGCATGACGACCGGGCTGGTCACCAACCTGCCCCTCGCCGATTCGATGGTGCTGCCGCGGATCGGCACAGCGGCGTTCAGCAGCAGGGGTCTGCTCAAGCCGGATGCGATCCGTGCCTTCGCCGAGGCGCAGATCAAGGCCTATGACATTCGCTGCCCCGGACCGATGACCCGCGCCGGGGCGCTGTCCGGCGGCAATCTGCAGAAGGCGCTGCTGGCACGCGAGCTCGCCTTCGATCCGAAGGTGCTGATCGTCTCGCAGCCGACGCGCGGGCTCGACATTGGCGCCGCCCGCTTCATCCACGAAAAGTTCCTCGACATGCGGGCCAAGGGCTGCGGCATCATCGTCATCGGCGAGGATCTGGAAGAGGAGCTGCTGGTGCTCTGCGACCGCATCGCGGTGATGTATGAGGGCCGCATCGTCGGCACGCTCGACAGCGCCGACGCGACGATCGCCCGGCTCGGACTGATGATGACCGGGGCGGAGGGCCATAGCTGATGTTTCGCCTGGAAGTCCGCACCTCGACGCCCGCCTGGTTCAATTTGGCCCTGCCGCTGCTGGCGATCGCAGCCACGCTTGTCCTGTGCAGTGGGCTGATTGCGTTGGCCGGCGCCGGCGTCATCGATGCCTATGGGGTGATGTTCACGGCCTCGCTGGGCGACAGCTACGCCATCACCGAAACGATGGTGCGTGCCGCGCCGATGATCTTCACCGGGCTGGCGGTGGCGGTCGCCTTCCGGGCAAAATTCTGGAACATCGGCGCCGAGGGGCAATTGCTGGCCGGCGCGGTCGCGAGCTGCTTTGTCGGCGCGATCCCGATGCCGGGGCCGCTCGCCATGCTGTTGATGGCGGTGGCCGGTGCTGCGGCTGGTGCCGCTGTCGCCCTGGTGCCGGCGACGCTGCGGGTGAAGTTCAAAGTCGACGACGTGGTCAGCTCGCTGCTGCTCAACTCGGTCATCTACTATGCACTGATGGCGCTGATCGAAGGGCCGTGGAAGGACAGTTTCAGCGGCTATCCGATCTCGCCGCCGATCGAGGATTCGGCGAATTTTCCGGTTCTGCTCGATGGCACAAGGCTGCATCTCGGCGTTGTCGTGGCGCTGATCGCAGCGCCGGTCATCTGGTTCCTGATCGTGCGCACGACGCTCGGCTTCAGGATCAGGGTCACCGGCGAGAATCCCGAAGCCGCACGCTATGGCGGCATCCATGTCGAGCGCGTGCTGATCTCGACCGCGCTGTTGTCCGGCGCGCTGGCCGGGCTGGCCGGGGTCGGCGAAGTCGGCGGCGTGCATTTCCAGGTGATGAGCGACATCTCACCGGGCTACGGCTATTCCGGCATCGTCGTTGCCATGCTCGCGCGGCTCAATCCGCTGGGCGTGGTCCCGGCGGCGATCTTCCTGGCCGCCGTGATGACCGGCGCCGAGGCGATGTCGCGTGCGACCGGCGTGCCGGCCTTCCTCAGCGATGTCATCCAGGGCACCGCATTGCTTGCCATGCTGGTGGCGCTACTGTTCACTGCCTACCGCATCCGCCGCGTTGGAGCCGCCTGATGAGCGCGGTGTTCGAACAGATATTTCAAGTCGGCTTCCTGGCCGCGATCATCCGGATCGCCACGCCGTTGGCGTTTGCCACGCTTGGCGAAATGTTCTCCGAGCGCGCTGGCGTGCTCAATCTCGGCATCGAAGGCATCATGCTGTTGTCGGCTATGACCGGCTTCACCGCCACCAGCCTCAGCGGCAGCTTGTGGCTAGGCGTGTTCGTCGCCGTGCTGACCGGCATGCTGATGGGCGCGCTGCATGCGCTGTTCACGGTGGCGCTGGGCCTCAGCCAGCATGTCTGCGGCATTGGTGTCACGCTGTTCTCCTCGGGCCTCGCCTATTTCCTCTATCGGCTGATCTTCGGCCAGCAATCGGTACCGCCAAGCATCAAGGGTTTCGAGACGCTGCCGATCCCGGTTCTCTCCAGCATTCCGGTGCTCGGACCGGCGGTATTCAACCAGTTTGCGCTGGTCTACATGGCGATCCTTGCCATTCCGCTGGCCGCCTTCGTGCTCTATCGCACGCCCTGGGGCCTGTCGGTGCGCATGGTCGGCGAAAATCCGCGCGCCGCCGACTCGGCCGGCGTCAGCGTCATCGCGACGCGTTTCCAGGCGGTCATCCTCGGCGGTGCGCTGATGGGGCTGGCCGGCGCGTTCCTGTCGATGGCGCAGTTCAACGCGTTCACCTTCGGCGTGGTGTCGGGGCGCGGCTGGGTGGCGATCGCGCTGGTCGTGTTCGGTCGCTGGGATCCGTGGCGTTCGGCAGGGGCTGCGCTGCTGTTCGCCTTTGTCGATGCCTTGCAACTGCGCATGCAGGCGAGCGGGCTGGGGCATATCCCCTACGAGGCATTCCTGATGCTGCCCTTCATCTTCACCATAGTCGCCATGGCTGTCATGTCGCGCAACGCGGTGGCGCCGTCAGCACTGTTGAAGCCGTTTCGCAGGGAAGAGCGGTAGGCGAGTAGGTGTCTTTTCCTCTCCCCCGATCGACGGGGTAGAGGAAGGCGCCAAGCTGTCCTTAGGACGAAGAACCTAAACTCCGGAAAACCTCACATCGCGGTAAACCCATTGTCGACGAACAGATGCGTGCCGTTGACGAAGCTGGATTCGTCGCTGGCAAGGTAAAGCGCGGCTCTTGCCACCTCTTCCGGCTCGCCGATACGGCCCTGCTGCGCGGCCAGCGCGGCGTCGGAGACGTCGATGCCGAGCCGACCGAGATCGGCGACCTCGCGCAGGCCGTGCGGCGTGCGGATGAAGCCGGGGCAGACCGCGTTGCAGCGGATGTTGCGGTCGCGGAACTCGACGGCGATGGCGCGCGCGAACATGTGGCAGGCCCCCTTGGTGGTGTCGTAGAGCACCTCCATCGGTGTCGCCGCCACCGCCGAGATCGACGAGGTGCAGACGATCGAACCGCCGCCGGCCGATATCATGCCGGGCAGCACGGCGCGCGTCATCAGGAACATCGAGCGCACGTTGACGGCATGCAGCCAGTCCCATTCCTGCACCGTCGTCTCCAGGAACGGCTTTATGACGATGGTGCCGGCATGGTTGAACAGGACGGTGACCGGGCCGAGCGTTTCGGTTGCGCCCTTCACAGCCGCCTCGACCTGGGCCTCATCCGACACGTCGGCAACCCAGTGCTCGGCTATGTGCCCCCGCGCGCGGATCGCCGCTGCGGTTGCGGCGGCCGCCTCGCCATTGCGGTCGACGATCGCCACCCTGGCGCCCTCCGCGGCGAACAGCTCCGAGGCCGCCCCGCCCATTCCCGTCGCGCCGCCCGAAATGATGGCGACCTTGCCGGCCAGTCTCGCGCCCATTTTCCTGCTCCCCTGTCAGACGATTTCGTGTTTGCCGATTGGGCAATGCTATCCCGCGCGCTCCGGGCGGCCAATGCACGAATTGGGTGCGGCGAGGACAAGGCCATAGGTCCATTCAGGGCCAGAGCAATGCACGGCGTGCCATGTCGAGCGGTGGCCAAAGCACGCCGTCCCAGCAACTCAGTACCAATTCTTGATCAAATATCAGAAAATTATTCTGCCCATCGCCGAAAAATAGCAATCGACAAAGTCTACAAGTTTTATAGATTAATCGGCGAGACGGAGGTCGATATGTCCTATATCCAGAACGCTCAGACGGATCGCAGCGGCCAGCGGCTGGTCAATGCACAGCCCTTTCGCCCGGCCTATGCGGGTGCTTTCGCCTATATCGTCTTTGCCCTTGCGTTCGTGTTCACCGGGGCAGTTGTTCTGGGTCTCATTCCCTGAGTTATCAGATCGACCGGGACTAGCCGGCCACCGCTTTCAGGCAATCGGAGTTGAATGAACCGGATCCTCGGTGCGCTTTCGCGCGGCTGGGATTCGAATTTCACAGCATCAGTGATTCCAGAGATGGAGGAGATGGCAATGCCGATCGAGTTTACGCATGTCCCCAGCAAGACCGCCGACGCCGCCGTTCCCTTTTTCTACGACTTTGCCGAGACCGCGACCAAGCTCGGGCTGATCGAGGATGGCGGCTTCAGGAAGATCGTCGTCGACGATTCGGCCGGGCTGCTGACCAATATGGATCTTGCAGCCCAGGTGCTGGACCGGACGTCGTCGCTGGAAGTCGTGCTCACCCACTGGGCGGGCGTGGTCGAACCGACGGTGGCAGCGCGCCAGTTGGCGTCGATCGACAGGAAGGGCGGCGGACGGCTGGCGCTCAGGATGATCAGCGAACCGCTGAACGACGACGATGCCGAAACGCGGCCGGTCGGGCACACCGTCATCTGGAAGCGCATCGACGAATATCTGGTGCTGTTGAAGCGGCTGTGGTCGAACGACCGGCCGTTCGACCATGAAGGCGCGTTCTACAGCATCAAAGGCGGTTATGTGCCGCGCAAGGGTCCGCACGGCGCCGATCTCGTCATCCGCATGGGCGGGCAGTCCGGAACGGCGCTCAAGGTGGCCGGCCGGCATGCCGATGTCTTCGAACTGGCGCCGGGTTCGATCGACGAGGTCCGCCGGCTGATGGAGCGGGTGCGCGGCGCCGCCGCCGAGCATGGCCGGGCCGGCAAGCTGCGCTTTGCGCTTCCGGTCAGGATTCACCGGGGCGCTTCCGCCACCGGCCACAAGGCGGTCGATGTTGCCGGGCCGCCGGCCCAGGCGGCCCTGTCGCTGCTTGCCTATGCGGCTCTCGGGATCGATGAATTCATGATTGTCGGCGTCGACACGCCGCGCGAGATCGCAACCGTCGGCCGCGAAACGATCGCCCTGCTGCGCAATTCCCTGGCGCGCCGCGAGGCTGAGGTGCCGCAGCCCGGGGCATATGCGCCGCGCGTGCAACAAGTGGTGCGTGCAGCGGGCTGAGCAGGCGCCCTTGGAATCAACCTGTCGCGCCACTTAGCCGCGACAGGCCTTCGATGACGGCGGCAGATTCCGTCAGGGCGCCGAAGACGCCGTCCTCGACCGTCACCATATGAAGCGCCGCCTCGTGGGCCTGTCTGTCGCCGCTGGCACAGGCATCGGAAATCGTCAGGCATTGAAAGTTGCGGTCGCAGGCCTCGCGCAGCGTGGTGTGGACGCAGACATCGGTCGTGCAGCCGGTAAACATCAGATGCGTGATGCCTTGTGCGCGCAGCACAAGCTCGAAATCCGTATAGGTGAAGGCGCTGTTGCAGGTCTTGTCGACGATGATGTCCTGCGGCGCGACGTCGATCTCCGGAACGATCTGAAACCCCGGGCCTGAACGAAGCAGGATTTCGGTGCCTTCGAGACCGGCGCGCTTGCGGCGCCATCTCTCGTACGGCGTCATGTCGGCCATGTCAGCCCGATAACCCTGTCTCGTGTGGATGATCCTGATGCCGGCCTTGCGGGCGGTGGCGATCAGCCGGCTCACGGTCGGCAGGATCGCCCTTAGCGGCGAGGGGTCATATCCCTGCCTGGCGAAATAGCCCGTCGTCGACAGGAAATCCTGTTGCAGGTCGATCACGACAAGCGCGGTGTTTTCGGCGACCAGCCTGCCGTCATAAGGGAAGTCGAAGGGCGTCGCCTTGATCATCTTTGGCTCCCGGTCTTCGACCGACACCATAGCTGCTTTGCAACAACGCGACGACACCAGATGCCGGCAGCACGGATCCGAATTTCGCCGATATCGACGGTCGGGACAAATTGTTGATCGTTGTAGGCATCTTCAATGTTGACTAGCAATGTCATGTTTTATAATCAACCGGGCATCGGCCTGCCGAAAACCAGTATCTGCAAATGCGGCGGCCGTACTGGAGAAGAGCCATGACCGTGGCTGGAACCGATGCCCAGACGGCTTTTTACATCGACGCGGTGCGCTTTGCCGTCGGCGAGCGGACGCTGCTCGGTCTGGTTTCGCTCGAACCGGAGGGCCTTCGACAGCGATGGAACTAACCTTGCCGCACGATCTGTCGCCATGGGGCATGTTCATGGCGGCCGATATCATCGTCAAGGCGGTGATGATCGGGCTGGCCTTCGCCTCCCTCGCTACCTGGACGGTATGGCTGGCCAAATCGCTGGAGATTTTCGCCGGCAAGCTGCGCATCCGTCATGCCGTACGGGCGATCGGCGATGCCGCCACCTTAAAGCAGGCCAGCCGTGCGCTCGACCGCAGCGGCGGCCCCGGCGCGCTTCTGGTGCGGGCGGCGGAGGAGGAAGTCGCCCTCTCGGCCGGAGCGCTCGATCATGTCTCGGGAGACGGGCTGAAGGAACGGGTCACCTCGCGCCTGTCGCGCATCGAGGCGGCGGCGTCACGGCGCATGTCGCGCGGCACACGCCTGCTGGCGACGATCGGCTCGACCGCGCCTTTCGTCGGGTTGTTCGGTACCGTCTGGGGCATCATGAACGCCTTTATCGGCATCTCTCAGGCGCAGACCACCAATCTCGCCGTGGTCGCGCCAGGCATCGCCGAAGCGCTGCTGGCCACGGCGATGGGCCTTATCGCTGCCATACCGGCTGTCGTCATCTACAACGTCTTTGCGCGCTCGATAGCCGGCTACCGGCAGATCCTCGCCGATGCCTCGGCGGGTGTCGAACGGCTCGTCAGCCGTGACCTCGACTTCCGCAGTGTCGCGCCGGCAACGGCGATGGCCGCGGAATGATGGCGGCGGACTAGCGGAGCAAGGCCATGGCAAGCAGAATCCGACAGACCATGGACGACGATCTCGAGGAAAGCCACGAGATCAACGTCACCCCGTTCATCGATGTCATCCTGGTGCTGTTGATCATCTTCATGGTCGCCGCACCGCTGGCGACGGTGGATGTCAATGTCGATCTTCCGGGCTCGACCGCTATGCCCGCGCCGCGGCCGGAAAAACCGTTGTTCCTGACGCTGAAGGACGATCTGACGCTGGCGATCGGCAACGACAGCGTACCACGCCCGGCTTTCGCCGCCACGCTCGACAGCAGGACGAAGGGCGACAAGCAAACCCGCATCTTCCTGCGCGCCGACAAGGCGGTGGCCTATGGCGACCTGATGGAGGCGATGAACCTGCTGCGCGGTGCGGGCTATCTGAAGATTGCGCTGGTCGGCCTGGAAACGGGTCCCGCGGCCGATGCCCCGGCGCCCGCCACCACCAGAGCAGCAGTGCCATGACGCGAGTGGCCGCCTTGCCCTTGGTCGAGTTGTCGCACTTCAGCCGGCGCGACCTTGGCCTGTGGGCGGGTGCGGCCGCGCTGGTGCTTGGAGCCCATGTCGCGGTCGCCTATGCCGTGCAGAACTTCAGCATGGTCAACGAGGCCGATGGCGGCCCGTCACCGGCCCAGGTGATCGAGATGGCGCCGATGGTGGTGATGCCGGCGGTCGAGGAACAGGTGGCCGCGCTGGACGCGATGACGCCCGATCATACCGAGCCGACGCCTTTAGATCCGGCCGACAAGGCGCAGCCGGTCGTCGAACAGCCGCAAGTCGTGCCGCCCGACGAGACCGAACCCACCCAGGCCGAGGTGGCTGAACAGGTCGACCAGCCGCCGCCGGATGAGGTCGTCCCCGATATTGTCGAGGCCGTCGCACCCGACGTGGCTATTCCATTGCCGCAGCCCAAGCCGGTCGAGGCTCCCAAGGACAAGAAACCGGTCGAGGCCAAGGCGAAAAACCCTGTCGAGAAGCCAAAGCCGCGGCCTAAGAAGGAGAAGGCGGCGCCGCCGAACACGGCAAGCATCGCCAGTGCCGATGCGAGGCCGGCGGCCAGGACGGCCGCGCCGAAGTCGGCGGAATCGGCATCGCGGTCCGGCGATTCCAGCAAATGGGACTCTCGCCTGGGGGCCTGGATCAAGCGGCACACGCGCTACCCCAGTTCAGCCAAGGCCCGAGGCGTGGAAGGCAAGCCGTATGTCGCCTTCACGGTCGACTCATCCGGCCGGGTCCTCTCTACCAGGCTCACCCGGTCCTCCGGGGATGCCGATCTGGACCGTGCGGCGCTCGCCGTGCTGCAAGGCGCCACCGTGCCGGCACCGCCGCCGGAACTCGGCGCGCGTCAAAGCCGTACGGCACCATTCGTGTTCAGCCTGCGCAACTAAGGTCTGTTGGTATTCAGGTGAGGCCGGCCTGCAAATGGCGGGCTCCTGCTTCCGATGCTCACGTACCCAAACATACGCTCCGCTCCGGTTCTCGGAGCCCATCATTTTCGCCGCGGCCTGACCTGCGTGTGGTCCCCGCCAGGAATTGCGTCAAAACAAAAGGTTGGAGCGGGCTCAATCAAACCCGACGCCTCTCTTACATGGGCGATCGGATGCTGTGCGGGCAGGATGCAATCAAGGCCGCAATGGCTGCCGCATCGAACGGCCTGCCCCTGATGATGTTGGCAACCTCGGCATCGGCCTGTTCGAACCAGTAGACCATGTCGGCGCTGCCAATATCCGCGGCGGTTCTTTTCAGCAGCGGCAGCAGGCCTTGCAACGCGCACAGTGTCTCCCAACGGTTTGGCCGGAAGGTCGAATCTGCCGCCGCGCATGCGGCTGGCGCCTGCATGCGGCTACGCTCTCCTTGCGTGAGCGCGATTGTCTTTTGGCTGCGCCTTAGGGTGCAGCGGGTTGCCGCTGAGCTGCGGATGCCTGGCCGGCCGTGCGCCGCGAAGGACGTCGAATGCTTCGGCATAGGCCATGCCGAGCAGATAGGAGATCATGGGAAAACGGCTTGCTTCGGCCATCTGCACGAGCTCATTGGTCATCGACGAGATATATTGAAGACTATCGATCTCGGACTGACGTAAGGATTGGTTTGGCACGTGCTTCTCCTGTCATCTGGTGGAACTCAGGGACGCGTCACTGGCACACCAAGCCGGCTAATTGATGGAGTGACCCGCCGGGAACGGGCATGTTTGCGGGGTCGAGATGGTCAAGGCATAGATCGGCGCATCGGTGAGGCGATCGAGACCAGGCAGGCGCTTGATCGCCGAATGACCGAGCGCGGCGGTGGGGCATGCCGACTGGCCATGATTGGTCGCGCAAGCATCATGTTCTGGCCGATATGGCCGGCCTGCGAAAAGAAGACAGTCTGCGTGCCGGCGGCAATCGTCAGCTTCGGAGCGGGGGTCGCTTTCTTGGCCATTTTCATCCCTTCTCCACCGTCATTGGACCCGTTGAAAGACCCTAAAAACGGGGATCCACGACAAGAAAGGTAAGGTCGAAAGAGTTAATGGTTTGTTAAAATTGTAGTAAAGCAGCGCGCAAAAAGGCGGTCGTGTGACTTATCTTTCCTTAGGTTTAAGTGTAAAATATCGATTTTGTTCAGATACAGAGTTGACAATCGTTGGTATGCGCTCTTTTGGTGCGTTCTTATTCTTATTTAGCGTAAACGGCGTGGCCGGGACGGGTTAGCCCCGGCCCGTCCCGGATGAGGCTGACCACCAACTGGTCGACGCCCGGATCGTCGAGCCTGACGACATGTGCCATGCTGATGGCGTGCCTCGGGCGGATGTTGGCAGTGTCGCGCCGCATGATGACTGATACGAATGCCGGCCTGGCCTCGGTCAGAAGCATGGCCTTGCCCGTTAGCACCGGTTCGGAGATGGGGGCCCATTGCACGGAGATCAGCGACGGCTCGCCGGTCTGGCGGCGATTGATGCCGCCGAAATAGATCCAGTTCAGACGCGAGATCGCTACCCCATAGTGGTTGCCGCGCGCCTGTGCCCATGCCGATCCCCGCCGTTCCGACCATCCGCTGACCCTTCTGAAGGTGACCAGTTCGGCGTCGCGCCGCACGAAGGTCACCGATCGCATCAACAGGTCGGGGCGGTGCGGAATCGAAAAATAGGTGAAATAGGTGCCTCCCGCGATCGATGGACTGGGAGGACGGATCATCCGGGTGAACAGGCTCTCGGAAATCGGCTGCAGGCCGCGCCCCCTGGGTTCGGGGATACCGGGATCCCGGTATAGTTCGGCTTCGTCGACCCGGAAGTAGTCGCATATGAGCTTGGCGGTGGCCTTGTTTGGAACGGTCTGTGCTTGCAGGTAGCGTTCGAACTGCGTGCGGTTGATGCCCAGCTCGCGGCATACCGCGCTTACGGAGGCATGGTCCTTGCAGAGGCGTCTAAGGTTTGCAGCGAGGTTCTCGCGAATTGACACGTGGTTGCTTCCGCAGGCGGCTTTTCATTTCGATTCGAGAATCCATATAGCGTCTTCGGTCGCCCCTCGCCGAAATGCCCTCGTCACAACGCACAAAAAACTGGTCTGGTGACGTCAATATAATAGAGCGGCCTGCAAATAACATGGAAACAATCGACTTGCGGCTTCGGCCATAAGTCCAATTGACAGCAGTTTTCGCCGGATTGCGTGAGATAACGGCACAGTATTGCGCCGCAGCCTGCGAGGTGCGCTGGCACAACAATATCGCCCGCAGAGGAGGCAGCGCGAAACGTCGTGCCTTTCCTCTTGTCGTGGAGAGCAGAAAATCGATTATTCCGCTGGTGGAGCTGAGGAGGATCGAACTCCTGACCTCGTCATTGCGAACGACGCGCTCTCCCAGCTGAGCTACAGCCCCGTCCAGCGGATTGGCGCATTTATCGGGCGCCGCGCTTTCCTGTCAAGGCGGCGTTTTGCCGAAATCCGCGGCCGCCGGGCGTCAGGCCTCGTGCGAGAGAAGGCGGCCCTTGCCGGTTTCGCCCGCAATGGCTACATGTCGGCAACAATTGGAGACCGGCATGCTCGCCCTCATTCAAACAATCGTCATGGCGCTTGACCTCTACTGGTGGGTCATCATCGCCTCGGCGATCTTTTCCTGGCTCTACGCCTTCAACGTCGTCAACTCGCGCAACCAGTTCGTCGGCAGCATTGGCAACATGCTCTACCGGCTGACCGAGCCGGCGTTGCGGCCGATCCGGCGTTTCATACCGGACCTTGGCGGCATCGACATCTCGCCGATCATCCTCCTGTTGATCCTGTTCTTCCTCCGGCAGTTCCTGCTCACCACAGTGGCGCCTCTGGTCTTGTGAACCCATGACTGCATGAGCACGCCGTTCCGCATGCGCGATGACGGTATCGACCTGTTCGTCCGGCTGACACCAAAAGCGGCGCTGGACAGGCTTGAAAGCATCGAGACCCTGGCGGATGGGCGAAGCCACCTGAAGGCCCGCGTCCGCGCCGTGCCGGAAAACGGTGCCGCCAACAAAGCGCTGGAAAAGCTGATCGCCAGGGCGCTGGGCGCGCCGGCGTCCGCAGTCTCGATCGTCGCCGGCGGCACCGCCCGGCTGAAGACCGTGCGCATTGCAGGCGACCCGGCGATGCTGGCGAAAAAAATCGAGGCGCTCGGCCAGCAGTCCTGATGCGCTGGCGATTCAATCCCCCAGCGGCAGACGCGGATCGTCGACTTTCAACGTGTTCACGCTCTGCTTGATGCGGCGCAGGTTTTCCAGAACCTTTGGTCCGCGCGTCTCGGCGACCGATGTGACGATCATGTCGACGATCGACAGCAGCGCATAGCGCGACGATGTCGGCTTGTAGATGTTGCCGTCCTCGAGCGACTGGAAATGGATGACCGTGTCAGCGGCTTTGGCGAGTGCCGAGTCAGGCGGCGTGATGGCGATGGTTGTGGCGCCATATTGCTGGGCGACCTGCACCGCATCAATGACCGACCGGGCATAGCCGGAAACCGAAAAGGCGATCAGCGTGGTGTCGGGCGTGGCAACGGCGGCGTACATGCGCTGCAGCTGTCCGTCGATCTGCGCCAGCACCGAAACGCCCAGCCTGAACAGCCGGTTCTGCATCTCGGTCGCCATCATAGAGGAAATGCCGCCCGACCCGATGCACAGAACGTTGCCGGAGACGGCGATGCGCGCGGCGACGGCGACCAGCGTCGTCATGTCGAGGTTTTCACTGGCGCGCTGGATGGCGGCAATCGCCGCCTCGGTGATGGCGGAAGCGATGCGCTGTTCGCGGGCGTCGCGGCTCAACGGCTCCGGCGACAGATACTGGCCGCCGATGGCGATGGCTTGCGCCAGATAGAATTTGAAGTCGCGCAGTCCCTCGCAACCAAGGTTGCGGCAGAACCGGGTCACCGTCGGCTCGCTGACGCCAACGCGGGCGGCAATTTCCGAGATCGCCGCCTTGGAGACCAGATCGAGGTCGGCAAGCACGAAGGCGGCCAGCTTGCGATCCGATTTCGTGCCGTCCTGCAATATCAGTTGCAGGCGCGTGATGATGTCGGCCGGCGTCTTCATATCCGTGTCTTCATACGGGCAGGCCCGTCGCCTTGTCGAACAGGTGGATGTTGCCGGGATCGACGCTCACCGGCAGCACGTCGCCAGGCCTGACCGGCACCCTGTCGCGGAACACGGCGCGCACCGTATCGGTGCCGATGGCGCCATAGACATGGGTTTCGGAGCCGGTCGGCTCGACGACATCCACCTTGATCGCCATCGCGTCGGCGGCCTCGCCGATAACAAAATGTTCGGGCCGGATGCCGGCCTCCACCGCACTACCCGCCGACACCTGCTTGCCGGCAAGCGCGAGCCGCCCGCCACCTGTCGACTCGAACCAGGTTTTCTCAGGCGTTGTCTTGAGGGAACCGGAAACAAAACTCATCGAAGGCGAGCCGAGGAAGCTGGCGACGAATTTGTTGGCCGGCCGGTCATAGAGCTCCAGCGGCGCGCCGACCTGCTGGATCCTGCCGCGGTCCATCACCACGATGCGGTCGGCCATGGTCATGGCCTCGATCTGGTCGTGGGTGACATAGACGATCGTCGATTTCAGCCGTTGGTGCAGCGCCTTGATCTCGACGCGCATCTGCACGCGCAATTGCGCGTCGAGGTTGGACAAGGGCTCGTCGAACAGGAACACCGACGGTTCGCGCACGATGGCGCGGCCCATGGCAACGCGCTGGCGCTGGCCGCCCGACAACTGGCGGGGGTAGCGGTCGAGATAGGAGAACAGATTGAGGACGCCGGACGCTTTCTTGACCTTTGCCTCGATCGTGGCGCGCGCCTCGCCGCGGATCTTTGGGCCAAAGCCGATATTGTCCGACGCCTTCAGATGCGGAAACAGCGCATAGGACTGGAACACCATGGCGATGTTGCGCTGCTGCGGCGGCAGCGCGTTGGCGCGCACGCCGCCGATCAACAGGTCGCCGGAGGTGATCGTCTCCAGCCCGGCCAGCATGCGCAGCAAGGTCGACTTGCCGCAGCCGGATGGCCCGACCAGCACGACGAACTCGCCGCTCTTGATGTCGAGGCTGATGTTTTCGAGGATCTTGTGCTGTCCGAAGGATTTCGACAGGTCGCGGAACTCGACGTCGGTCATGGTCACGCTCCCAATATGTCGTCGATGAATGGCAGGCAACCTGCCGTCAGGCCAGCGTCCACCGGCATCACCACCCCAGTTACGCCCGACGCGCGATCGGAGGCAAGGAAGGCGACGGCTTCGGCCACTTCCGAAGCGTTGACAATGCGGCCGAGCGGATAGAGCCGCTGCAGCTTGCCGAGGATTTCAGGATCCTTGGCAAGGCGATGGTCCCAGGCGGCAGTGCGGATCGATCCGGGGCAAACCACATTAGCGCGCAGGCCGCTGCGGCCGAGCTCGACGGCGATCGCCTTGGCATAGGCGTTGATGCCGGCCTTGGCCGCCGCATAGGCGGGATTGCCGAAATGCGCGATGGCATTGACCGAGGAGATGAAGACGATGCTGCCGGAGCCTTGGGTAGCCATCGCCTTGACCAGCGGATCGGCGAACATCATGACGCCGGTCAGGTTGAGGTCGAGTTCGTGCTCGATCTTGTCTGAGGTAAGGGCGGAAAGCGTCTCGGCGCGCGTCCAGCCGGCATTGTTGATGAGAATGTCCGGCACGCCATCCCGGTCGAGGATCGCGGCGATCGCAGCGTCTAGCGAAGCCCGGTCGAGAAGATCGAAGACATGGCGGGAGGCAAGGTGTGGGCTGTTCAACGCTTCGCCGGACTGGTCGCAGCCGATGACCCTGGCGCCCCGTTGCGCCAGCAGTGCCGCGATGGCGGTGCCGAGGCCGCCGCCGGCACCGGTCACGACGACAGTCTTGCCTTCGAACTCGGCCCTGCTTTCGAACTTGGCCCTGCCTTCGAATTCGGCTTGCGAAACCACCGTGCATCATCCTCTGGGAGCTCTGACAATCGTATCCGGCCTAGTCCACGAAATGTAATTAAGCAACAGAATAATCCGCTTGCAAGGGCTGAAATCATCGATAATGTAGGAAAGTAACATAAATCTTCTGCGCCGGTCGCGAAGAGGCGCGCAGGCGCAAAATCAAAACGGGAGACATCGAATGAGCCTTGCAAAATGGACCGTCGGCCTGATGGCCGGAATGAGCATGCTGGCATTTGCGGCGCAGGCGAACGCGGGCGAGGTGCGCGTCACCGTTGCCGAGTACAGCGCCAAGACTGGCCCTTATTTCGACAGCGTCAAGAAGGAATTCGAGGCGGCAAACCCCGGCATCACTGTCAAGTTCGAAGTGGTGCCGTGGGAAGTGCTGCTGCAGAAGCTGACCACCGACATCACCGCCGGCACCAATGCGGATCTGTCGATCATCGGCACGCGCTGGCTGATCGACTTCGTCCAGCAGGATGTCGCCGCGCCGCTCGACAGCTACATCACGCCCGACTTCAAGGGCCGCTTCATCGACACCTTCCTGTCGCCGTCGATCATGGACGGCAAGACCTACGGCCTGCCCATCGCGGCCTCGGCGCGTGCGCTGTACTACAACAAGGAGCTGTTCGAGAAAGCCGGCATCTCCAATCCGCCGGCAACCTGGACCGAGCTGCAGGAAGACGCGCGCAAGATCAAGGCGCTTGGGACCGGCACCTTCGGTTTCGGCCTGCAGGGCAAGGAGATCGAGACCGACGTCTATTACTATTATGCGATGTGGTCCCAGGGCACGGAAATCCTCAACAAGGACGGTACCTCAGGCCTCGGCACGCCGGGCGCGCTCGAAGCCGCCAAGCTCTACAAGTCGATGATCGACGAAGGCCTGACCGAGCCGGGCGTCACCTCCAACAACCGCGAGGATGTGCAAAACCTGTTCAAGCAGGGCAAGGTCGGCATGATGATCACGGCACCCTTCCTGTCCAACCAGATCAAGGACGAGGCGCCAAACCTGAAATACGGCGTGGCGGCCATTCCGGCCGGACCGACCGGTGCGCGCGGCACCTATGGCGTGACCGATTCCATCATCATGTTCAAGAACTCCAAGAACAAGGACGAGGCCTGGAAGCTGCTCGATTTCCTGTTCACCACCGAGCAGCGCGCCAAGTTCACGCAAGGCGAAGGCTTCCTGCCGGTGAACAAGGAAGAAGCCAAAATGGACTACTATGTGAACAACGCCGATCTGGCGGCTTTCACCGCCCTGCTGCCTGACGCCCGCTTCGCACCGATCATCCCTGGCTGGGAAGAAGTCGCCCAGATCACGTCGGACGCCATGCAGAAGATCTATCTCGGCAGCGCCGAGCCCGAGGTGGCACTGAAGGGCGCCGCCGCCAAGGCCAATGCAGTGCTGAAGAAATAGGGGCAGTGCTGAAGAAATAGGGCGTCTCTCCCGCGCCCGCGGCGCGTCCTGACGATCGGGCGCGCCGCATTTTTCCGAGGCGAATATCGAATTCGCCACGGAGCGGGTCATCGTTCAACAGAAAACGCCTGACAGCTCTATCTCTCCGTTTTCAACGCAATCCCGGACGGAAAACCGCTCCGCATTTTCCTGGAATTGCTCTAGGTCAGCCGATGCAAAATCGCTTCTTGCCCTATCTCCTGACCTTGCCCAGTCTGTTCCTGGCGGCTGTCGTCATCTTCTGGCCGGTGTGGGACCTGATCCAGATCTCGACGCATGAAGTCAGCCGCTTCGGCCAGCTTCGCGAATTCAACGACTTCGCCAATTTCGCGGCGCTCGCTGCCGACCCCGATTTCATGGCCGCGCTCTGGCGCACCGGACAGTGGACGGTGCTGGTCGTCGGTGGTGCGCTGCTGCTGTCGATCCCGGTGGCGATGATCCTCAACACCGATTTCTATGGCCGCGGCGTCGCCCGCGTCATCATCATGCTGCCCTGGGCGGTGTCGCTGACGATGACCGCCGTGGTCTGGCGCTGGGCGCTGAGCGGCGAAAGCGGCATGCTGAACTCGGCGCTGATCGGCCTCGGCCTCATCGACCACAACATCCAGTGGCTGGCGAGCGCCGAGACCGCCTTTCCGATGCAGGTGATGATCGGCATCCTGGTGACGGTGCCGTTCACGACGACGATCTTCCTCGGCGGCCTGTCGTCGATCCCCGACGACCTCTACGAGGCGGCAGCACTCGAAGGCGCGACACCGTTGCAACAGTTCCGCGAGATCACCTTTCCGCTGCTGAAACCGTTCATCAACATCGCCATCGTGCTCAACACCATCTACGTCTTCAATTCCTTCCCGATCATCTGGGTGATGACACAGGGCGGGCCGGCCAATTCGACCGACATCCTGGTCACCCATCTCTACAAGCTGGCCTTCCGCATCGGCAAACTGGGCGAGGCTTCCGCGGTCTCGCTGGTGATGTTCGCCATATTGCTGGTCTTCACCATGATCTATGTGCGGCTGGCCATGCGGGAGCAACGCGCATGACGAGTAAGCTAAGGCGTTCGATCATTGCCTGGCTGCTGCTGGCGCCGCTGATCGTGGTGACGATCTTTCCCTTTGCCGTGATGTTCCTGACCGCGGTCAAGCCGAGACAGGAAGTGCTGTCGCCGACCTGGTGGCCGAGCGAATTCCGGTGGTCGAATTTCTCCGACATGTGGGTGGCGACCGGCTTCGGCCAGGCGCTGCTCAATTCGCTCTACGTGTCCGTTATCGCCACGGTCGGCGCCATCCTGATCTCGGTTCCGGCGGCCTATGCGATGTCGCGCTTCCGCTTTGCCGGCTATGGCGCCTTGCGGCAGTTCCTGCTGATCTCGCAGATGATCTCGCCGATCGTGCTGGTACTCGGCCTGTTCCGACTGATGGCGGCCTGGGGCCTGATCGAAAGCACCACGGCGCTCGGCTTCATCTACATGGCCTTCAACGTCGCCTTCACGGTGTGGATGCTGCAAAGCTATTTCGACACCATCCCGCGCGATCTCGAGGAAGCGGCGTGGATGGAAGGTGCCGGCCGCTGGCTGACCCTGCGCAAGGTGTTCCTGCCGCTCTGCCTGCCGGCGATCGCGGTGACCGCGATCTTCACCTTCATCAATGCCTGGAACGAATTCGTCGTGGCGCTCACCATGCTGCGCAGCCAGGAAAGCTACACGCTGCCGATCCAGGTGTTTTCGCTGGTCGCCGGCCGCTACACCATCGAATGGCACCACGTCATGGCAGCGACGCTCCTGGCGACCTTGCCGGTGGCGATCCTGTTCATCTGGCTGCAGCGCTACCTCGTCAGGGGGCTGGCGCTCGGGGCGGTCAAATAGCCGCTAGAGCGGTTCATCGTTTCACGGAAACGCAGGACCGTTCCATCTCTTTGTTTTGACACAATTCCGGATGGAAAACCGTTTCACACTTTTCCTGGAATTGCTCCCAGCATCCACGGAGTTTTCATGCGCATCTTCACCGCCTCGCTGGCGACGGAAACCAACACCTTCTCGCCGGTGCCGACAGATCGTGCTTCGTTCGAGATGGCGTTCTATGCCGGACCCGGCAAGCATCCGGAGACACCGACGCTATGCTCCTCGCCGATGGTCGCCCTGCGCCGGCGCGCGGTGGCCGAAGGCCTGACCGTCATCGAGGGCACCGCCACTTGGGCGGAGCCCGGCGGCTTGGTGCAGCGGCAGACTTATGAGGCGCTGCGAGACGAGATTCTGGGCCAGCTCAAGGCAGCACTGCCGGTCGATGCCGTCATTCTTGGCCTGCATGGCGCCATGGTGGCGCAAGGCTATGACGATTGCGAAGGCGATCTGCTCGAACGAATCCGCGAGATGGTGGGTCCGAAGGTGGTGATCGCCTCTGAGTTCGATCCGCATAGCCATCTGACACCAAAGCGTGTCGCGGCGTCCGACATCATGGCCTACTTCCTCGAATTCCCGCACACCGATTTCTACGAGCGTGGCGAACATGTCGTCGAGCTTGGCCTCGCCGCGGCGCGTGGTGAGATCAGGCCTGTCATCTCGACCTTCGACTGCCGCATGATCCAGGTGCTGCCGACCAGCCGCGAGCCGATGCGCTCCTTCGTCGACCGCATCAAGGCGCTGCATGGCAGAGATGGCGTGCTGTCGATTTCGATCGTCCACGGCTTCATGGCGGCCGACGTGGCCGAAATGGGCACGCGCATCCTGGTCGTCACCGACAACGACAAGGCCAAGGGCGATGCGCTGGCGGAACGGTTGGGGCGAGAACTCTACGCGCTGCGCGAAAAGACGGCGATGACGATGCTGAGCGCCGCCGACGGCATCGATCGGGCGCTGGCTGTGTGCGCCGAAAACCCGGGCAAGCCGGTGGTCGTCGCCGACATCTGGGACAATCCGGGCGGCGGTGTGCCCGGCGACGGCACCGTCGTGCTGCGCCAGATGATGGCGCGCGGGCTGAGCAATGTCGGCGTGGCGACGATCTGGGATCCGATCGCGGTGACCTTCTGCCTGGCGGCAGGCGAGGGTGCCGTCATCGACCTGCGTTTCGGCGGCAAGGCCGGCCCGCAAGCCGGCGAGCCGATCGACGCGCGGGTGCGGGTGCTGAAGGCCGTTCGGGAGGGCTGGCAGAGTTTCGGGCCGAGCCGGGTGACGCTCGGGCCGACGGCGCTGGTGCGCATCGAAGGCACCGAGGTCGACATCATCCTCAACACCAATCGCACGCAGACTTTCGAACCGGATATCTTTTCCAACATCGGTGTCGATCCGATGGCCAAGGACATCCTGCTGATCAAGTCGACCAACCATTTCTACGCCGGCTTCGAGCCGATCGCCGCCGAGATCATCTATGTCACGGCGCCGAGTTCCTATCCGAGCAATCCGGCGGTGACCGACTACAAGAAGCTGACGCGGCCGGTGTGGCCTAGGGTGGCGGATCCGTGGGCGGTATAGAGCCGGGATAAGGGATTGCCAGCGTTGCGACCTTGCGCGGCCTGTCCTCCTCCCCCAGGGGGAGAAGGACGAAACAGGCGCTTACACCAGCCCGCGCTTGACCATCATCGCATCGGGCGACGGCATCTTGCCGCGAAACGCTGTGTAGAGCTCTTCGGGGTCCTTCGAGCCGCCGGCGGCGTAGATGTTCTTCCTCAGCCGCTCGGCAAGCGCCGGGTTGAATGGGTCGCCGGTCTCCTCGAAAGCGGCGAAGGCATCGGCGTCGAGCACTTCCGACCACATGTAGGAGTAGTAGCCAGCCGAATAGCCGTCACCGGAAAACACATGGCCGAAATGCGGAGTGCGATGACGCATGGCTATGGTGTCCGGCATGTCGAGCTTTTCAAGCGTTTCGGCTTCGAAACGAAGCGGTGTTTCTGGCGCATCCGGGCGCGCGTGATAGGCCATGTCGATCAGCGCCGAAGAGGTGAATTCGACCGTGGCGAAGCCGGCGCCAAAGGTGCGCGCCGCCAGCATCTTGTCGAGCAGCGCCTTCGGCATCGGCTTGCCGGTCTTCACGTGCAGCGCGTGCTTTTCCAGAACCGCCGGCACGGTCAGCCAGTGTTCGTAGAGCTGCGAGGGCAATTCGACGAAATCACGGCTGACCGAGGTGCCGGAAACCGACGGCCAGGTGACGTCGGTCAGCATGCCGTGCAGTGCGTGGCCGAACTCGTGGAACAACGTTCTCGCCTCGTCGACCGACAGCAAGGCCGGATCGCCGGCCGGCGGCTTGGCGAAGTTCATGATGTTGTAGATCACCGGTTTCGACCCGTGGCCGAGCTTGTACCCCGACTTGAGCGCGCTCATCCAAGCGCCGGAGCGCTTTGACGGTCGCGCGAAATAGTCGGCGAGGAACAGGCCGCGCTCGCTGCCATCGGCGTTTTTCACCACGAAGACGCGCGCGTCCGGATGCCATGCGGCAATGCCTTGCTTTTCCTCGAAGGTGATGCCGAACAGCCTTGTCGCCACGTCGAAGCAGGCGTCGATGACGCGGTCGAGCTGCAGGTAGGGTTTCAGTTCGGCCTCATCGAAAGCGAACTTTTCGGCGCGCAGCTTCTCCTGGTAGAAGCGCCAGTCCCAGGCGGCGAATGTTTCGTTGCTGCCGGCCTGCGTCGCCAGCCGCTGCAATTCGCTCTGGTCGGCGGCGGCCCTTTCCACTGCCTTCTCCCAGACCGGATCGAGCAGTGCATGCACTGCCTTGGGCGTCTTGGCCATGGTGTCGTCGAGCTTCAGCGCGGCAAACGAGCCGTAGCCGAGCAGCTTTGCCTTTTCGGCGCGCAGCTTCAGCATGTCGCGCACGACAGTTGTGTTGTCGGTGGCGCCGCCATTCTGGCCGCGCATCGTGAAGGCGCGGAAGGCGATCTCGCGCAGGTCGCGGCGTTCCGAGAAGGTCGTGAACGGCTCGTAGATCGAACGCGACAAGGTGACGGCACAGCGGCCCTTCTGGCCGCGCATTTCGGCGGCTTCGGCCATCGAGCTTTTCAGGAAGCCCGGCAGACCGGCAAGGTCGGCCTCGTCGAGGAACAGCGCCCAGTCGCGCTCATCGGCAAGCACGTTCTGGCCGAAATTCGTGCCAAGCGAGGACAATTCCTCGTTGATCTTTGCCAGCCGCTTCTTGCCGTCGGCGTCGAGCTTCGCGCCGGAGCGGACAAACCCTTTCCAGGTTTTCTCCAGCACCCGCAACGTCTCGGCATCGAGCTTCAGGCTGTCGCGGCGCTGGTAGAGGTCGTCGATACGGGCGAACAGCCGCTCGTTCATCGAGATTGCCGAGAAATGCCTGGACATTTTTGGCGAGATGTCGCGCTCCAGTGCCTGGAACGTCTCATTGGTGTGGGCGCCGGCGCGGCACCAGAAGATCGATGAGACACGGTCGAGTGCCTCGCCACCGAGTTCCAGCGCCTGCAGCGTGTTGTCGATGGTCGGGGCGTCCTTGTTGCCGGCGATCGCCTCGATCTCCGCCTCATGCGCCTGCAGAGCGGCGTCGAAGGCCGGGGCAAAGTCGTCGTCGCCAATGCGGGTGAAATCGGGCAGACCGAGCGGCCCTTGCCACGCGGTCAGCGGATGGATGGCGAGGTCGACGGCTTTCGTGGAATGCATGGACAATCTTTCCTTGGTGAAGGCAGGCCGGGCGCTGGTGAAGGCGGTGGGCAGGGTGAGTTGATACCGATGTAGGGCGCAGGTTTGCCGCGCGCAACAGTGCCGCCGGTCAGGTTTGCGTCAGTAACCGTCGCAGTTCTCGGCGATCGCCGCTTGCGAGCTGGCGGTGATGCGATTGTCGGTCACCGCGAAGGTTTCCTGCATCAGCAGGTCGTTGTTGGGAAAATCATAGCAGGCGATCACGGTGGTGACGCCGCCTTCGCTTTTTTCGATCCGGTGCCGGATCTGCGCACCCGCGACGGCGCCCTGCCATTCGTCGATCGAGGCGATGAATTCCTGCTTGCTCTGCACGATACCGAGGTCGTCCAGCTTGATACGGACGTCGTCGGCGAGCAGGTCGGACAGTTCGGTGCGATCAGCCACCAGCAGGGCCGAATACCAGCGGCCGATGATGGCGGCATCGTCGGCACGGACAGGAATGATCGAAAACAGTAACGCTGCCGCGACGAAAGTGATCGAACGGCGATCTCCCATCATATGCTGCCTCCGTCTTCCTATCGGCTATCAGCTTACCCGAAGAGCCGGTTGTCACCTTTCGCTGGCGCGTTCCTTCGGTTCGGGATCATGGTCTACGCCGTCTCCGGCCGTTCGAAATCGCCGGTCTCCTTGTTCATCACCCAGAGTTCGCCGGTCGATATGTCGAACCAGGCGCCGTGCAGCGACAGCCGCCCCTTGCCTTCGAGGATCGAGACGCAAGGAAACGTCCTGAGATTGGCGATGGAATAGCGGATCGAAATACGCTCCAGCGCGGTCTGGCGCTCCGACGCCGTCATGAAGGTGCTGGAGGACACGGTTTCGGCCGCTGGGGCGATGAGGCTCATCCATTTGCCGATGAAGTCGCCGGGAGATAGCGGTGCGGAATTGGTGTCGAGCGCGGCGCGGATGCCGCCGCAGCGACCATGGCCCATGACGACGATGTTCTTGACCTTGAGGCTCTGCACGGCAAATTCGAGTGCGGCAGAGGTCGAATGGAACTCCCCGTCCGGCGCGTAGGGCGGCACCAGATTGCCGACATTGCGCAGCACGAAGAGTTCGCCGGGGCCGGCGTCGAAGATCGCTTCGGGGGCCGCGCGGGAGTCGCAACAGGCGACGATCATCGTTTCCGGTGCCTGGCCTTCGCGGGCAAGCTCGCGATAGCGTCCGCTCTCGGTCAGATAGCGGCCGCTCATGAAATTGCGGTAGCCGGCGAGAAGATGGTCGGGGAGATGGGGCATGGGCGGCGTCTGGCCCTTTCCGGGTTGGATGCGCAATCTGAAAGACGCTCTAGCGGCAAAAGCCTACCGCGAGCAATGCCGAATTGCTGGGGACTGCAATCGAGGTGCAGGCTTGACCGTGAAACTCACAACGCGGATGTGCAGTGTCAGTGCCGCAGGCGCTGCAGCGCCTCTTCAGCTTCCTCGTCCACTCCTTCCAACTTGTCCAGCCGGCTTGGATTGTCCACCAGTCTGCGCAAATCGCCTTCCAAAGCCTTCAAGATATCGACTGGCAAAATCCGAACCATTGTAGTGATACAGTGCCACTTCATGCTGGGATCGCTTCCTCGAAGAACGCGACGGATCGGCTCGATGATTGGCTCTCCTATCGTTGAGAGAAATGCGGCCAAAGGTCGGGCAACAGGCCAATTGCCATCCGCCGTCCACTCCATCAACTCACCGAGGATGGGGGCGATGGCAGGGTAACCGGCCTCTTTGATGGCCTCGACTGCATCGTGGTCGTGTTTGTTGCGGGGAATAAGGCTCTTTACGTCAATCGACATAAGATCGTCCCTCGGAATCCAGTTGGAGGATTTTTCTCGTACCAGACGAGATGCGTCGACGTCGCCTCACGCCCAGATGGCGACCGGAATGCCGAAACGGTCGGCGAGCGGCGGGTCTGGAAACGGCTTTGCCTCGCCCTTGGCGATCCGGCCGGCGATCAGCATCATCACGGCCGCGTCGAGAAAATCGTCGGCGGCGGCACCACGCGGCGGCATCTGGTCGAGAAAGGTTTTGTCATAGCCATGCCTAGAGAGCAGCGCCTTGCGCTCTTCCATGCCGGCCGGATTGACGGCGCCCTTGATCTTCTTCGGCAAGAGCATGGCCCGGTCGCCATTCAGCCGGCAGAAGGCGACTTCCGGATGCGATTCGAAGATGCGGCCGCGCAACTCGGGCTGGGCGACCAGCAGAGCGTCGATCTCGCGGATCTTGGCAAAAATGCCGAACGCCTGGATCGAAACGCCACGCGGCGGGTAGGATGTGGTCATGGCCACCTCGCTTGCCCGGCGACGCGCGGCATACCAGGCGTCAATGGTGGTGAAGTCGCCCGTATCGGCATAGAGCGCGGCGCGGGAAGGGATCGAAAAGACGCTGGACTGCCGTTGCCCGAGCAGTGGCCGCACCAGCGCTTCCGGTCCGCGCCCGCCTTTGCTCGAAAACTCGGGCAGACCGATCGGCATGTCGACAGCGACCACCGCGTCGGCTGGGAGTGATGCAAGCAGGGCTGTGAAGCTTGCAAAGACATCGACAGAGGGTGTGGAACCGGGGCTACGAGGTATCGAACCGGGTGCGCGGCGCACGGCGATCCAGCCGGCCTTGCAGCCGTCAACGCCGACAGTCACGACGGTCGTGGCCAGGGTCACGCCCGCCGGTCCCTCCCCGGATGCGTGAGGTGGCGAAGCTGCACCATCGCCATCGGGTTTGACAGGCTCTGCGCATCGGTTTCGAGCTGCAGTTCGTCGCCGCCGCGCTTGGCGGTGCGCGCCAGGATCTCGTAGACCGCCGCCGTGGTCGACTGCAGCGCCTTGATCGCCGGCTGGCCGGACAGGATGCGCGCCAGGTAGACGGCCGCCGTCAGGTCGCCGAGACCGTTCGGCGGCTTGTCGATGAGGCGGTGCTCGGCCAGCAGCACCTGGTTGCCGTCGAGCAGCAGGTTGCCCGTGCCACCGGTCATCAGCGACGGCGCCGAGGTGACCAGCATGGTCGATGGCCCGGCGTGAAGGGCGGCCGCGATTACCGATTTCAGGTCGGGCAAGGGTGCGCCGGCCATCCATTCCAGTTCGTACCGGTTGGGGGTGGCGATGTCGGCGATCGGCATCAGCCGATCACGCATGGCGGCAGCAGTCGGTTCCGGCACGTAGAGGCCACCCGAATCGCCCATCACCGGATCACAGATGTAGACGGCGTCAGGTGACTTTGCCTTCACGGCGGCGACCAGGGAGGCAACGGCCTCGGCCTGGCCGGCCTCGCCGAGATAGCCGGACAGCACGGCGCCGACTTCGCCCAGCCATGGCGCACGCTCGAGATCGGCCATCAGCGCCTTGAACTGGTCGAGCGGCGGCACGATCCGCGTCGCCCGCCCATGACCAGGATGCCAGGGCAGGATGATTGTCGGCACCGCCCACACCGGAAAGCCCAGAGTTTCCAGCGCGAAGACAGCCGCGCGGTTGCCGACCGAGCCGCGCGCGACATGGCTGGAAATGACGATGACCGCACGCGGCGCGTCGGTTTTTTCGGCGCTCATTGTTTCTTTGATTCCTAACTGCCCCGGATGACGTAAAGCACGAGCCAGACCATCAGGCCCAGCGTCAGCAGCAGGCCGAGTGTGCGGCCAATGCGCGTGCCCCAGACTTCGATCGGGTCGGCACGGTCGGCGTCGGCCGCGGTGACGTGGTCGCGCATGCCTTTGGTGCTGCGCGCCACAAACGAATTGCCGGCCGGATCCGTTTCGCGCGCGATGCGCTCGAGGATACGGCGCGATTCCCTCTCGCTGTCCTGGCGGTCCGCCATGATGATGTCCCGTTTCGTCAAGACCTTATCGCGTTCGCGCGGCCAATCACAGGGCCTTGCAACGGCACCGGGCGTGCCAGGCGAACGGCCGCCGGTCGGGCGGTTTTCTTGCCCGCTGATTGTGGTAATGCTTGGCATGCAACTTCTACCGAGGGACCTCATCATGTTTGCCCAGCGCCTTGCTCCACCATCCATGTTCCGCACGCTGCCCGCCTTCCTGATGATGGCGATCGTGCTGCCGCTGCTGGCTGGCTGCGGCTACAACACCATCCCGACGGCGGAGGAAAACGCCAAGGCGGCGTGGAGCGAGGTGCTGAACCAGTATCAGCGCCGCGCCGACCTCATCCCCAACCTGGTCGAGACGGTGAAGGGCTACGCCTCGCACGAGAAGGACACGCTCGATGCGGTGGTCGAGGCCCGCGCCAAGGCAACGCAGATAACGGTGACGCCGGAAACGCTGAAGGATCCCGAGGCCCTCAAGAAATTCCAGGATGCCCAGGCAGGGCTGACCAGCGCGCTGTCGCGGCTGATCGCGGTATCGGAGGCCTATCCCGACCTCAAGGCCAACCAGAATTTCCTGGCGCTGCAGGCACAACTCGAAGGCACCGAAAACCGCATCGCGGTGGCGCGCCGCGACTACATCCAGGCGGTCAAGGACTACAATCTGACGCTGAAGACCTTCCCCTCGGTGCTGTGGGCGACCTTCTGGTTCCGCAGCAACCAGCCCTTCGCCAACTTCACCATCGAGGATGACAAGCTGCAGACGCCGAAGGTCGATTTCGGCACCAAGCAGGGCGGATAACGCGCGCTTGGTGAATCTGGTCTCTGTCGACCTTGAGCTCCGTCCCACCCCCCTCTGGCCTGCCGGCCATCTCCCCCGCTAGGGGGGAGATCGGCAGCTTTGGTGCTTTCGCCAATCGTTTGCGTTGCGGAGAGTACGCTGCCTGTGATGACAGCCAATCTCCCCCCTTGCGGGGGAGATGGCCGGCAGGCCAGAGGGGGGTGGGAAGAAACGCCAACCTGGCGTTCCTAGCGCTATTTCTAAGCTTTCTCTTCCTTCCCCTCACCGCCTTCGCCGCCGACCTGCCAGCCCTGACCGGCCGCGTCGTCGACAATGCCGGCATCATCGATGCGGCGACCAAGGCGGCGTTGACGCAGAAGCTTGCCGACTTCGAGACAAAAGGCTCCGACCAGATCGTCGTCGCCACCATCAACAGTCTCGACGGCGAGGAGATCGAACCTTACGCCAACCGGCTGTTCCGCTTCTGGAAACTCGGCCAGGCGAAGGAAAACAACGGCGTCCTGCTGCTGGTGGCCAAGGACGACCACAAGATGCGCATCGAGGTCGGTTATGGTCTTGAAGGCACGCTGACCGACCTGCACACCAAGCTGATCATCGAAAATGACATGGTGCCGGCGTTCCGCGCCGGCGACTTCTCCGGCGGCATCAGCAAGGCCGTCGACGACATGGTTATGGTGCTGGAAGGCAATCCGGAGGAGCTGGTGGCGCGTGGCGAGCGCAACCAGCAGGCGCCATTCAATTCCGACGACCTGTTCTTCGCCGTCTTCATCAGCATCTGGGCGATCATCTTCTTCGGCAGCATCGCGGTCTCCGTCCTGCCGCCGATCTTCGGCCAGAAGCTTGGTCCCGGCCGCTACCGCTGGCTCGGCATGACCTTCGAGCCACACCGGCGGTCGTCTGGTGGCGGCTGGTCGTCGGGAAGCTCTGGCGGCGGTTGGTCTTCGGGCGGTGGCGGCGGCGGCTTTTCCGGCGGCGGCGGTTCGTCCGGCGGCGGCGGCTCCTCGGGAAGCTGGTGATGGCATGACAACACGCACCGTCAGCCTGTCGAGACCCTGCCGTTTCGCCGTGGCTGTCCTGATGGCTGCGACAGCGCTGCTCTTCGGGTTCACGGCCTTTGCCGCCCAGCTGCCGGCGCTGACGGACCGTGTCGTCGACAATGCCGGCATTATCGACCCCGCCACCAAGGCGGCGCTGACGCAGAAACTCGCCGATTTCGAGACAAAAGGCTCCGACCAGATCGTCGTCGCCACCACCAACAGTCTCGACGGCGAGGAGATCGAGCCCTACGCCAACCGGCTGTTCCGCTTCTGGAAGCTCGGCCAGGCCGGCGAGAACAATGGCGTGCTTTTGCTGGTCGCCAAGAACGACCACAAGATGCGCATCGAGGTCGGCTATGGGCTGGAAGGCACACTGACCGACCTGCACACCAAGCTGATCATCGAAAACGACATGGTGCCGGCTTTCCGCGCCGGCGACTTCTCCGGCGGCATCAGCAAGGCCGCCGACGACATGGTTATGGTGCTGGAAGGCAATCCGGAGGAGCTGGAGGCGCGCGGTCAGCGCAATCCCGCCCATAACAGCATGCCTATCGACCCCATCGTCTCGGTGTTCCTGATCCTGTGGGGCACAATGTTCTTCGGCGGGTTGGCGATGGCGTTCCTGCCGCCGATGTTCGGCACAAAGCTGTCGCCGGGCGTGTACAAATGGCTGGGCATGACGTTTCGTTACGGCCGCGGACCGAGCGGATCCTCGGGCAGCAGCTGGACAACGGGTTCGTCGTCGGGCAGCGGCTGGTCGTCGGGAAGTTCCGGTGGTGGTGGGTGGTCGTCCGGCTCGAGCGGCGGCGGCGGGTTTTCGGGTGGCGGTGGCTCATCCGGTGGTGGCGGTTCTTCAGGAAGCTGGTGAGACAAGATCATGGCGACACGACCGATCAGCCCGGAAGATCATGAGCGCATCGCCGCCGCGATCCGTGCCGCCGAAGCCCGGACCGATGGCGAGATCTATTGCGTCATGGCGCATGCCAGCGACGGCTATTTCTTCCCGGCCGCCTTCATGGCGACGGCAGGCATGCTGATCGTCAGCCTTGCCGTTGGTTATGGGCTGGAGGCCTGGTGGCTGTCGATCCGGCTGCCGCATTTCGTCATCGCCCAGCTGCTGGCGCTGGCCTGCGTGCTGGCCTTGTTGTGGGCGCTGCCCGGCCTGCGCATCCATCTGGTACCAAGGCGGATGCGTTATCAGGCGGCGCACGCCAATGCGATCAAGCAATTCCTCGCCCGCAACGTCCACCGCACCGCGGCGCGCACCGGCGTACTGGTGTTCGTCTCGATCGCCGAACGCTACGCCGAGGTGGTCGCCGATTCGGGCATCGATGCCAAAGTCGGCCAGCATGTCTGGGATGGCGTGGTGCGCGACTTGACCGCGCATGCCGGCGACGACCGGCTTGCCGATGGCTTCGTCAAGGCGATCGAAACGGTGGGCGCGGTGCTGGCCGAGCATTTCCCGGTCACATCAGGCGACACCAACGAACTCGACGACCATCTTGTCGAGATCTGAGAGCCTGCCTGCAAACGCTACTCAGCCTGACGCCTGGCGCGGTTTTCTGCGCTTCCGATGCTCACGGACCTGAAAGTCCGCGGCTTCGGTTCTCGAAAACCACGCCATCCATCTCGGCTGAGCGCGTTTTCAGACAGGCTCTCGCCGATGTCTCCGACGCGATGATCGTCTGTGAGAAAGTGGTCGGCGGGTCGCGCCGACTCTTGCAATCGGGCAATGCGGGTTTATGGTTAAGAAATCATGAATACGCTGACGATCGACATAAGGAAGGCCGAACCGAGCGACGCAGGCGCCATCGCCGAGGTGCACCTGCAGGCCTGGCGCGGCGCCTATTCCGGCATCATTCCACACCGCACGCTGACATCGATGATCAACCGCCGCGGCGCCGATTGGTGGGCGAATGCCATCCGCCGCGCCGCCACCGTGCTGGTCGTCGAAATCGGCGGCGAGATCGCCGGCTATGCCACGATCGGCAAGAACCGGGCCCGGGAACTCAGGCAGCAAGGCGAAATCTACGAACTGTACCTGCGCCCCGAATATCAGGGCATCGGGCTAGGCAGCCGTTTGTTCGCGGCAGCCAGGGCGCGTCTGGCCGATCACGGGCTGAAGGGCATGGTGGTGTGGGCGCTGGAAGACAACCAGAACGCGCTCACCTTCTACGCCGGCGCCGGCGGCCGTGACGTTGCCGAGGGTGTCGAAATCTTCGAGCAGAAGGCGCTGAAGAAGGTCGCTTTCGTCTGGGAATGACGCCCGGCCTTTCGGCTGCTTTGTCCACCTGGCCCTACCCAGCACCATTCGCCGCATTGCGCCGCCGCGCCGCGCCCGCTATCGATCTTTCATCGATAAGAGGGACAAAGCCATGCGCATTGAAGCCATAGCCAGCGGAAAGAATCCGCCTGAGGACGTCAACGTCATCATCGAGGTGCCGATCGGCGGCGAGCCGATCAAGTACGAGATGGACAAGGAGGCCGGCACGCTGTTCGTCGACCGCTTCCTGCACACCTCGATGCGCTACCCCGGCAATTACGGCTTCGTGCCGCACACGCTGTCGGGCGACGGCGATCCGATCGACGTGCTGGTCTGCAACACCCGTGCCTTGGTGCCGGGCTGCGTCATCAATGTCAGGCCGATCGGCGTGCTGATCATGGAAGACAATGCCGGCCAGGACGAAAAGATCATCGCCGTGCCGTCACCCAAGCTGACGCTTCGCTACGAGAACGTCACCGAATACACGCAGCTGCCCGACATCACGCGCCAGCAGGTGCAGCACTTCTTCGAGCACTACAAGGATCTCGAGCCGGGCAAATGGGTCAAGATCGAAGGCTGGCACGATTCCAAATACGCCAAGAAGATGATCCTCGAGGCAATCGCGCGGGCCAAGGCAAGCAAGTAGCTCAGCTTCGTCATCCCAGGGCGGAGCGGGAGCGAAGCGACGCGCAGACCCTGGGATCCATGCCGTGATACCTGTCGCTGACGCGGCGGAACAGAATTCTGCACCGCTGCGGCGTTGTGATTTCGCGGCATGGATCGGGTCTGCGCTGCGTCGCTACGCTCCTTGCTCCGCCCGTGGGTGACGACGTTACGGGCGCTGCGGCCAATCTCCGACGAGCTTAGTTGTCGACGCGGCCAAAAGCCGGCACGTTGCCGATGACGGTGTGCCGATCCTTGCCGCAAGCGAACGTCCGCGCTTTGTCGTCAGCCAGTTTGCGCGCCTGATCGTTGGCGACGGGATTGCCGGTGGCCAGCACCAGGCCGACCGTGCAGCCATCGCGGGCGTCCATCTGGCCGACCTTGGCGACGAGCAGCACCTCGGTCGGCTTGTTTTCGTCGTCCGGGTTGCTGATCGAGCGGCGGTGGATCGCGGCAAAGGGCACAGCCTTGTCGCCCGTGGTTTCGATGCGCCACTCGATCCTGGCGCCGGACGAATTGAAGCCGGAGAAACTCTCCCAGACCGATGTCATGTCGCTGCCGGGCGGAAAGCCATAAAACAGCGATTCGCGCGCGTCGTCATAGGCGATCAGAACGGGGTAGCCGCGATAGCCCGAACAGGCGAGATCGGCCCAGTCGCCGTCGCCTTCTTCGGCCTGCGCGTAGGTCACGCAGTCCTTCTTCCAGTCGAGATCGGTATAGGCGCTTGAGATGTCGCTGGCCTGCGCAGCCTGGCAGAAACCGGCCAAGACGAACGGGATCAGAAGAGCGCGCATGGCCGACAAACTCCGTTGCAAGCCATCGCAGCGTAGCGTCAAACACTATTTCTTCAAGCTCGCTTCAATCAGAAGATCGGCGTTGCGGGCGACCGATTGCGCCGGGCCGCCGAGCCCGAACAGCTGGCCGCTGATATAGGCGCCTTCGATCAGCAGCAGCAGGCCGTCGCCCAGCGTATCGGGATCCTGCGCACCCATTGCAACCGCCATGGCGCGCAGGCGGCGGCGCAATTCCTGCTTGTTGGCCTCGCTGACTACGCGGGCCGGATGGCTGTGTTCGGGGTACTCGACCGCGGCATTTGTCATGCCGCAGCCGCGATAGTCCGCCACCTGCGTGCGGTTGCCGATGCGGGTCAGGAAAGCCTTGATCTGCGCACGCGGATCGCCGGGATGGGCGGCGACCGCCTCATCGAAACGCTCCCAGTATTCCTGGTCGTACTGCCTGAGATAGGAGGCCGCCAGCTCATCCTTGGAGGGAAAGCTGCGATAGAGGCTGGGCTTGGTGACGCCGGCGCGCTTGACGATCTCGTCGACGCCGATCGCCCTGATGCCGCGCCGGTAGAACAACTCGTAGGCCACGTCGAGGATCTTCTTGGCAGCCTTCGGTGGCGCCGATGCATGACCGTCGCTGATGGTCAGTTCAATATTTTTGTCCGTTGGCATCATGGAACTCGATTGACAATGTTACCGATCGGTACGTATACATCCTCCTATCAGCAACGTACCGGTCAGTAACATGATAGCTCAATCCCGTCCGTTTGGCCAGCGCTACGCTTTCGTCGTGGTTGGCGTCATCTTCCTCTGCCTGCTGGTCGCGGCCGGCCTGCGCTCGGCGCCCGCCGTCATGATGCTGCCGCTGGAGAACAGTTTCGGCTGGCGCCGCGACGTCGTTTCGCTGGCCGCCGGTGTCGGCATCCTGCTCTACGGCCTGACCGGGCCGTTCGCCGCCGCCCTGATGGAGCGGATCGGGCTGCGCCGCACGTTGCTTGCCTCGCTGGTGGTGATGTCGGGCTCGACCGCGCTCAGCCTCTTGATGACCAAGCCCTGGCATCTGTTCATCACCTGGGGCGTGTTCTCGGGCATTGGTTCCGGCGCTGTCGCCAGCGTGCTCGGGGCCACCATCGTCAACCGCTGGTTCAAGACCAATCGCGGCCTTGTCATGGGGCTGATGTCGGCCTCCAGTGCCTCAGGCATGCTGGTGTTCCTGCCGCTGATCGCCTCGCTAGCACAGTCGGGCGGCTGGCAGCCGGTTGTCATCGCCGTTTCGATCGCCACCGCTGCTCTGGTGCCGCTGGTCTGGCTGCTGGTGCCGGAACGGCCGGCTTCGATCGGCATGGTGCGCTATGGTGCTGCGGCCGACGATGTGCCGCCGGTGTCACCGGCTTCGCAGGGCAATTTCCTCGCACACACGTTCTCGACGCTGCGCCGCGCCGCCGGCACGCGCGTCTTCTGGTATCTGTTCGCCACCTTCTTCGTCTGCGGTTTCACCACCAACGGGCTGGTCGGCACGCATCTGATCGCCTTCTGCGGCGACATGGGCATCGGCGAGGTGCAGGCCGCCGGCCTGCTGTCGATGATGGGCATTTTCGACCTGATCGGCACGACGCTGTCGGGCTGGCTCACCGACCGTTTCGACCCGCGCAAGCTGCTCGGCGTCTACTACGGGATCCGTGGCCTGTCGCTGATCTACCTGCCCTATTCCGGCTTCTCGGCGACCAGCCTGATCATCTTCGCGGTGCTTTACGGCCTAGACTGGATCGCCACTGTGCCGCCGACGCTGAGGCTCGCCAACGAGGCATTCGGCGACCGCAGCGGCCCGATCGTGTTCGGCTGGATCGTCGCCGGACATCAGATCGGCGCAGCTGCCGCCGCAGCCTTTGGGGGTACGATGCGCGAACTGCAGGGCAATTACGAGCTGGCCTTCATGATCGCCGGCATGACGGCAATCGCCGCCGCCTGTATCTCGCTGTTGATCAACACCAGCCGACCGGCCTTCGATCCGGAACCGCAAGCGGCGTAAGGGTGGCTGGGTGCGGCTCTCCCTTCCCTATGAGGAGAAGGGAGAACGTGCCCTGCCTGTTGGTTGTTATCAAACCTTCATGGTTTCGAGATGCGCCTGAAACATTAAGGCTGGACCTTGGTGGCACCGTTCAAGCCATCCAGGAGACAGCCATGAACAAGCTCTCGATGACCCGCCGTGCTTTCGTCACCTCGGCCAGCGCCGCTGGCCTGGTCGGCGTATCAGGCCTGGCAATGCCATACTATTCACGCGCCAGCCAGCGCCCGGCCTTCACCCATGGCGTGCAGTCAGGCGATGTCGACGCCATCAGCGGCATGGTGTGGACGCGCACGGATCGGCCGTCGCGCGTCATGTTCGAAGTGTCGTCGACCGAAAGTTTCACTGATGCCGTCCGCCTGGCGCCGCTCGATACCTCGCCGGCCAGCGACTATACGGTCAAGCGTCTGCTCACCGACCTCGCTTCCGACCAGGACATCTTCTATCGCATGACGGCCGCCGATCTCGCCGACATCAATGCGGTTTCCGAGCCGATCACCGGCCGCTTCCGCACCGCGCCCGCTTCCAGGCGCGACATCAAGTTCGCCTGGTCGGGCGACACCGCCGGCCAGGGCTGGGGTATCGACGAGACCGGCATGAAGACTTACGCCACGATCGGCAAGCACACCCCCGACTTCTTCCTGCATTCGGGCGACACCATCTATGCCGACGGCGCCATGAAGGACGAGGTTGACCTGCCCGGGGGCGGCAAGTGGAAGAACGTCGTGCTGATCGACGGCAAGCGCAAGGTCGCCGAGACGCTGGACGAATACCGGGACCAGTGGAAATACAACATGATGGACAAGAACGTGCTGGGCCTCAGCGCTATCTGCCCGACGTTCTACCAGTGGGACGACCACGAAGTGCTGAACAACTGGTCGGATTCGAAGGATCTCAGCGCCGACAACCGGTACACCGAGAAATCGATCCATGTGCTGGCGGCACGCGCGGCGCGTGCGTTCCATGAAATGACGACGATCCGCTACGAACCGTCCGAACCGGGCCGCGTCTATCGCAAGATTGCCTATGGGCCGCTGCTCGACGTGTTCTTCCTCGACATGCGTTCCTATCGCGGCCCCAACGGCCCGGACATGCAGGATGAGATGACGCCGCAATCGCGCATGCTCGGCGAACAACAGACGAAATGGCTGAAGCGCGAACTGGCAAATTCGAAGGCAACCTGGAAAATCATCGCCGCCGACATGCCGCTCGGCCTCGTCGTCTGGGACGATGCCGCCAAGAAGGCGGGTGCCGAAGCGGTCAGCAACGGCGACAACGGCCCGGCCAAGGGACGCGAGCTCGAGATTGCCGACCTGTTGCGCTTCATCAAGAACGCCGGCATCAGCAACACCGTCTGGCTGACCGCCGACGTGCACTACACCGCCGCGCACTACTACAATCCCGACAAGGCGCAGTTCCAGGATTTCAATCCGTTCTGGGAATTCGTCTCGGGCCCGATCCATGCCGGCACGTTCGGCCCGAACGCTTTCGACATGACTTTTGGTCCGGAGCTGAAATTCATCAAGGCGCCAACCGCCGAGCAAGGCCAGAACCTGCCGCCGTCAGCCGGCCTGCAATTCTTCGGGCTGGTCGATATCAATGGCGCCAGCGAGCAGATGACGGTGCGGCTGATGGATCGCGACGACAACGAACTCTACAAGGTCACGCTCGACCCGGTGCGGTCGGCGTAAGCCGACCTTCGTCATCTCTGGGATGACGACCGCTGCCGGCGGTCGTCAGTCGGGATAGCAGACCATCGGGATTTTCGGCCAGACGGCGGTGTCGCAGTTGGCGGCGTCCTGCCTTTGCTTGAAGGCGGCGCTGACCGGGCCGGTCACCATCGGGTCGACGCCGTCGGGCGCGTCGGCGAAGACCTGCTCGGCGGATGGCGCAACGGTTGGCAAGGCCGGCCGGGCTTCCTTCTGCGTCGCAGCCGACTGCGCGGCGTTGGCCGCCAGCAGGACGGCAAAGGCAATAGACGCGATGAGCGGCCAAAATCGGTTGAGTTTATCGGTCATGACGTTCGAACTGCCCGGGCCTCGAAAGGTTCCCGCCTTGGTTAACAAAATCATCTCACACGCAGATGCTTAAGATTTGATGAGTATTTGGTATCGCGCGTCCTCTTTCGCAACTGCGAAAAACCCTGTATGAGCCGCGCAACCGAAAGAGGCAGCGCCTTTTGGCCTGCTGCCTGCAACGCTTCCGAGACCAGAACATGAAAATCCGTAATATCGCGATCATCGCGCACGTCGACCATGGAAAAACCACCCTCGTCGACCAATTGCTCCGGCAATCCGGCTCCTTCCGCGACAATCAGCGCGTCGCCGAGCGCGCCATGGATTCCAACGACCTCGAAAAGGAACGCGGCATCACCATCCTGGCCAAGGCGACCTCGGTCGACTGGAAGGACACCCGCATCAACATCGTCGACACGCCCGGCCACGCCGATTTCGGCGGCGAAGTCGAGCGTATCCTGTCGATGGTGGATTCGGCCATCGTGCTGGTCGACGCCGCCGAGGGGCCGATGCCGCAGACCAAGTTCGTCGTCGGCAAGGCGCTCAAGGTCGGCCTGAAGCCGATCGTCGTCATCAACAAGATCGACCGTCCGGACGCCCGCCATGTCGAGGTGGTCAACGAGGTGTTCGACCTGTTCGCGGCGCTCGACGCCACCGACGAGCAGCTCGACTTCCCGATCCTCTACGGTTCAGGCCGCGATGGCTGGGTTTCGGAAAATCCGGAAGGCCCCAAGGACCAGGGCCTGGCGCCGCTGTTCGATCTCGTCATCAAGCATGTACCGGCGCCGACCGTTCATCCCGGCCCGTTCCGCATGATCGGCACCATCCTGGAAGCCAATCCGTTCCTTGGCCGCATCATCACCGGCCGCATCGAGAGCGGCACGCTGAAGTCCAACCAGCCGGTCAAGGTGCTGCACCATGACGGCACGCTGGTCGAAACCGGCCGTATTTCCAAGATCCTCGCCTTCCGCGGCCTCGAGCGCCAGCCGATCGAGGAAGCCCAGGCGGGTGATATCGTCGCCATCGCCGGCCTGTCGAAGGGCACCGTCGCCGACACGTTCTGCGACCCGTCGGTGACCGAGCCGCTGCATGCGCAGCCGATCGATCCGCCGACCGTGACCATGTCCTTCCTCGTCAACGACAGCCCGCTTGCCGGCACCGAAGGCGACAAAGTGACCAGCCGCGTCATCCGTGACCGCCTGCTGCGCGAGGCCGAAGGCAATGTCGCGCTGAAGATCGAGGAATCGCCGGACAAGGATTCGTTCTTCGTCTCCGGCCGCGGCGAATTGCAGCTGGCCGTGCTGATCGAGACGATGCGCCGCGAAGGCTTTGAAATCGCCGTGTCGCGGCCGCGCGTCGTCATGCAGAAGGGCGAGAACGGCGAATTGCTGGAGCCGGTCGAGGAAGTCGTCATCGACGTCGACGAGGAGCATGCAGGCATCGTCGTGCAGAAGATGTCGGAGCGCAAGGCCGAGATGGTCGAGTTGCGCCCTTCCGGCGGCAACCGCCAGCGCATCGTCTTCCACGCGCCGACGCGCGGCCTGATCGGCTACCAGTCGGAACTGCTGACCGACACGCGCGGCACCGCCGTCATGAACCGGCTGTTCCACGCCTACGAGCCCTACAAGGGCGAATTGCCGGGCCGCACCAACGGCGTGCTGATCTCCAACGAGCAGGGCGAGGCGGTGGCCTATGCCATGTGGAACCTGGAAGACCGCGGCCCGATGGTCATCGATCCTGGCGTCAAGGTCTATCAGGGCATGATCATCGGCATCCATAGCCGCGACAACGACCTCGAAGTGAACGTGCTGAAGGGCAAGAAGCTCACCAACATCCGCGCCGCCGGCAAGGACGAGGCGGTGAAGCTGACGCCGCCGATCCGCATGACGCTGGAACGCGCGCTGGCCTGGATCCAGGACGACGAGCTGGTCGAGGTGACGCCGAAGACCATCCGCCTGCGCAAGCTCTATCTCGACCCGAACGAGCGCAAACGCTTCGAGAAGTCGGCCAAGGCAGTCGGCGCGGCGTAATCTCACTTTCTTTTTCTCAGAGTTGAGGGGGCGGAGTACACCAGTCCTTCGCCCCTCTGGCCATTCACCCGCCGGCGGCCGAGATGATCTCCTTCAGGTCGGCTTGGCCGGCAAGGTCTATACGGATCGTGGTCCCTTCACGGGTCGGCTTGCGCAGGGCTTTGGCGCCGTCTGGGTCCACGACCAGCAGCCGTTTTTCTTCCAGCACCTGAATCCGCGATCGCGAGATGCCGAGTTCGTTGGCTAGCAAGCGGTCAAGCCGCAGCGATGTTGGCATTTCGAGCCGGAGCTGAAGTTCCAACCCGATTGCGGCCTCTTGAGGGGAGCCAAGCATTTGTTTGCGGACGACGACGTCGGAAAATTCTTCGACGCGTCCCACGCGGCTGCGCAGCGCGACGACATCGAAAGCATGGCGCCGAGCGCGTGACGAATCATTGCTCTCGAGCGCCGCGAGCCGGGCGGGTTCGATATCGCGGCGGTTGCAGCGCTCCAATATGCCGAAATTCCAGGAATTGTCGCAGTCGATGCAACGATAGATCAGCCAGACGTCGATGCGCTTGCCGTTGGCGTTGACGCGGAATTTTTCGCTGCAGCGATAGGCCTTCACGGTGCCGCAGCGATTGCAGTTGATGAGTGGTCGAGGTGCGGTCTTGGGCGCGATCGCCCAGCGGATACGCAGGAGTGCAGACATGCCGATAAGCCCTTCCCGTCGGGAAGTTCATCAGGCCGGCAATGTCGAGATGCCCCTGCGGGCACGGCATGGCGGTAGCTAACTATGATCGGAAATCGGGTGTCACGGCGGAAAGCCCGCGACAGCGGTTCAGCAGTGCCAAACCGGTCTCGAACCGCCGCCCAGAGGAACACATGAAATGAAAACAGGCACCGCGAATTGCGGCGCCATGCAGTGTGTCGGGGGAGTTGACGAGACCGGCGGTTACTGAGGCAAAGGGACGCTCGAAATTGTTTCGCGGCGGTTCTTCTAGCTGCGAGACGCTGGAGGTGCAAGGCACCTGATTGCCTTTGCCCGCGTTACAGCTGTCGGGTTAGTGTGGCGGATCGAACCTCTAAAGCAGGGATCCTGACCATGCACCTCACCTCGCTGCTGATCTTCGCCGCCGCCTTGTTTGTTGCCGCCGGCTCGCCGGGCCCGTCGATCGCGGCGCTCGTCGCGCGGGTCATCTCGAAAGGGTATCGCGACGTGTTCCCGTTCCTGCTCGCCATGTGGATCGGCGAGGGCATCTGGCTGTCGTTGGCGGTGTTCGGGCTGGCTGTCGTGGCGCAGAGTTTTCACTTCGCCTTCGTCGTGGTGAAATGGATCGGCGTCGCCTATCTCGGTTATCTTGCTTTCAAGATGTGGACCGCGCCGGTCGAGGCAAAGGCAGGCGAGATGCCGCGCGAGGATTCGCCCGCAAAACTGTTCTTCGCCGGCATGGCGGTGACACTTGGCAATCCCAAGATCATGATGTTCTACCTGGCGTTGCTGCCGACGATCATCGACCTCGCGTCGGTCAGCATCATCGGCTGGGTCGAATTGACGGCGATCATGGCGGTGGTCCTCATCGTCATCAATCTCGCCTGGGTGCTCGCCGCCTCGCAGGCGCGCAAGCTGTTGAAGAGCAAGCGCGCCATGAAGATCGCCAACCGCGTCAGTGCCACGACGATGGCCGGCGCCGCCGCGGCGATCGCGGCGCGGTGACAGGGCATGAACCTGAACCGAGGGACTGCGTCAGCGAATGCGGGAACGTTTTTTGCTTCGCCGACCCTCGGCAGGAGAGATCACGCTTAAGATGGCGCGTCACATCACTTCAATGATCGGCGCGATCTCGACGCTGAAAGCCGGGTCCATCAGGATAGGGCAGTCCTTGGCCTTGCCGACGGCATCGTCGATGTCTTTTGCTTCAACGATCGTATAGCCGGCGGTTGGATTGCTGCCGCCATTGTTCTCGACCTTGCCGCCGGGAAGCACCATCTTCGACATGCCGACCGGATTGCCGCCGTCGACCACGGCCGAGCCGAGCTTGCCGTACCAGTGCGTCCAGGCGTCCATTGCCGCCTGCCGTTCGGCCTCCTCGGTCGGCATCTTGCCCGAGCCGTGATAGACGTAGAGAAACTTCGCCATGTTCTCCTCCCTTGATCAGCGGCATCGAACCGGCATGCGGTCACGCCGCCTGGCAATCATCGGACCAAAGCGGCGAACATGCAACGAGAATGCGAAAGGGCTAATGTAAGGCGCGGTTGGCTCTAGCAGCTTACCTCGCCATGGCGTGGTATTCGTCGTTCGGCCGCATGTCGATTGCCGCCGCCACGCGGTTCGACATGTTAAAGAACGAAGCGGTCGAGGCGATGTCCCAGATGTCGCGATCGGTGAAGCCGGCCTTGCGCAGTGCGGCTCGATCAGCCTCGACGATCTTAGCCGGCTCTTCGGTCAGCTTGACGGCGAATTCGAGCATTGCGGTCTGCCTCGGCGCTAGCTCGGCGGCGCGGAAGTTCATCACCATCATCTCGCCGAGCGTCGGGTCGCCGGACAACTGGCGCACCGCCGCGCCATGCGCGGTCAGGCAATAGTAGCAATGGTTGATGGAGGAGACGGCGACCGCGATCATCTCGCGCTCCAGCTTCGACAGGCCGGATTCTCCCAGCATCAGGTCGTTGTACATGTCGGTGAAGGCCCGCAGCTTCTTGTCGTCGAAGGCATAGGCGCGCAGCACGTTGGGGACGAGCCCGAGCTTCTCCTCGCATTTGGCGAAATAGGCTTTTGTCGCCTCGCTCAGCTCTCCCGAAGCGAGGTCAAGCGCAGTGATTTTGCCGGTCATGGGGTCGTTTCTCCTCGTCGGGCGGTGTCCTGTCACCGAATTCCGATAATTCTTGACAAGCCGTCAAACCTTTGTCGCCAAACAGCGCTCATCTGCTACCATAGTCACAAAAGCATGCGACGGGAGGAATGGCACATGGCCAGCGTGAAAACCGCAGCGAAGTCGAAGAAAAAAGCCACCGCGGCGACAAAAACGGAGGAAAGACCAACAAGACTCGCTGACTACCTGCTCGCCCGCGCGCCGGCCGAAGACATTGCCGCCTACGAGGCGGCCGACCTCGAACGCGCCGCCGATCTCGCCGGCCAGGCGGTCGCCGGCCACAAGAAAGGTGAGTGCGTCGTCGCCGTCGATGCCGATTCAGGCGTCGTCCGCGAGGGCCGCCCTGTGACCGTGATCACGGTCGTCAACGACAACATGCCGTTCCTGTTCGATTCCATCCTCGGCGAGATCACCGAAAGCGCCGGCGAACCGACCTTGGTCACCCACCCGGTCATCACCGTTCGCCACGGCAAAGGCGGTGTGGAAGAAATCCTCGGCGACGGCAATTTCGCCAAGGACGACGGCAGCCACGACCGGCTGAGCGTCATCCATGCCCATATCCCGCGGCTGACCGCCGAGCAGGCGGCCGGATTAACCGAGCGGCTGCGCAAGATGCTCGGTCAGGTGCACGCCGCCGTCCACGACTGGCGGCCGATGCTGGCCCGCCTCGATCAGGCGATCTCGGAGTTCCGCTATTCGGCAGTGCCGCTCGACAAGAAGAGCGTTGCCGAGGCGATCGCCTTCCTGGAGTGGCTGCGCGACGACAATTTCACCTTCCTCGGCATGCGCGAGTTCAAATACACCGGCGGCGAGGAAAGCGGCACGCTGGAGCGCGCCGACAAGCCCGGTCTCGGTATCCTCTCCGATCCGGACGTGCTGGTGCTGAGGCGCGGCACGGAAGCGGTGACGACAACGCCGGAAATCCGCGCCTTCCTGCACGGGCCGGAGCCGCTGATCGTCACCAAGGCGAATGCCAAGTCCTCGGTGCACCGCCGCATCTATCTCGACTACATCGGCGTCAAGACCTATACGTCCAAGGGCACGCTGGCGGGCGAATTGCGCATCGTCGGCCTGTTCACCTCGACCGCCTACACGCGCTCTGTGATGAAGATCCCGTATCTGCGGTCGAAGGCCGAAACCATCATCGCCAAGTCCGGCTTCGACCGGCACGATCACTCCGGCAAGGCGCTGATCAATGTGCTGGAGAGCTATCCGCGCGACGAGTTGTTCCAGGTCCCGGTACCGATCCTGAAGAAGCACGCCGCAGCCATTCTCGGCCTCGTTGAGCGGCCGCGGGTCAGGGCGCTGGTGCGCGTCGACCAGTTTGATCGTTTCGTCTCGATCCTCGTCTTCGTGCCGCGCGACCGTTATGACAGTGTCGCGCGCGAGAAGATCGGCAGCTATCTCAAGACCGTGTTCGAAGGCCGGCTGTCGGCCTATTATCCGGCCTTCCCCGAAGGCGGCCTGGCGCGTGTCCATTTCATCATCGGCCGCTCCGGCGGCAAGACGCCGAAGGTCGAGCAAGCGGCAATCGAGGCGGCGATCCGTGACATCGTGCGCACCTGGGAGGATGCCCTTTCCGATGCGGCGGACGCGAATGGCGGCAACCAGGCTTTGAAGAGCATCGCCGCTCGGCTGCCGGAAAGCTACCGCGATACGTTCAGCGCGGCGGTGGCGCTTGCCGATGCCGGGCGCATCGCCAGGATCAGCGCCAGCAATCCGATCGCCATCGACTACTATCGCAATGCCGACCAGAAGCCGCATCAGGCGTCTCTGAAGATCTATCACCACGGCAGCCCGGTGGCGCTGTCGCGGCGCGTGCCGGTGCTGGAAAACATCGGCTTCCGGGTCATCAGCGAGCGCACCTTCGAGGTCGGCGACGACCAGTCCGGCATGGTCTTCATCCACGACATGGAGCTTGAGAACAGCTACGGCAAGCCGATCGACCTTGCCGACGGCGGCGCGCTGTTCGAGGACGCGTTCCTGTCTGTCTGGCGCGGCGACGTCGACAATGACGGCTATAACGGCCTTGCCCAGACCGCAGGCCTGTGGTCGGGCGAGATCACCATCCTGCGCGCCTATGGCCGCTATCTGCAGCAGGTCGGCATTCCGCAAAGCCAGGATTTCATCGCCGCCGCGCTCAACCGCTATCCCGATATCGCGCGCGGCCTGCACGCGCTGTTCATCGCCCGGCTTGGCCCGACGGCCGAGACAGAAGGCGTGGTGGCGGCAAAGCACCTCAAGGCCAAGATCAAGGATGCGCTGGAAGATGTGCCGAACATCGACGACGACACCATCATCCGCCGCTACCTCAACCTGATCGAAGCCTCGCTGCGCACCAATCATTTCGTTGCCGATACGAAAGAGAAAGGCCAGTCGCTGGCGATCAAACTCGATTCGCATGCAGTCGACGGCTTGCCGGCGCCGCGGCCGTGGCGAGAGATCTTCGTCTACGGTTCCGAGGTCGAGGGGCTGCACCTGCGCTTCGGCCCGGTGGCGCGTGGCGGTCTGCGCTGGTCGGACCGAGCCCAGGACTACCGCACCGAGGTGCTCGGCCTGGTCAAGGCGCAGCAGGTCAAGAACGCCGTCATCGTGCCGGTTGGCGCCAAGGGCGGCTTTTTCCCCAAGCGCCTGCCGGCGGGCGGCAGCCGCGATGTAATCTTCGAGGCCGGCACCTCGGCTTACAAGAACTTTGTCTCCAGCCTGCTGTCGATCACCGACAATATCGGTCTCGACGGGGTCATCCCGCCGGCCGGCGTCGTGCGCCGCGACCAGGACGATCCGTATTTCGTGGTTGCCGCCGACAAGGGCACGGCGACCTTCTCCGACACCGCCAACGCCATCAGCGAGAAGCACGGCTTCTGGCTCGACGACGCCTTCGCCAGCGGCGGATCGGCCGGCTACGACCACAAGAAGATGGGCATCACCGCCAAGGGCGCCTGGGAAGCGGTCAAGCGGCATTTCCGCGAGATGAACCGCGACATCCAGACCACGCCCTTCACCGTCGTTGGTGTCGGCGACATGTCGGGCGACGTGTTCGGCAACGGCATGCTTTTGTCGCCGAAGACCAGGCTGATCGCCGCCTTCGACCATCGCGACATCTTCATCGATCCCGATCCCGACATGGGTGCGTCGATGGCCGAGCGCGAGCGCATGTTCGCCCTGCCGCGTTCGAGTTGGCAGGACTACGACAAGACCAAGCTGTCGGAAGGCGGCATCATCGTGTCGCGCAACCAGAAGTCGATCACCTTGCCGGCGGCAGCGGCGGCGGCGATCGGCCTGGCGAAGACGACCGCGACGCCGGTCGAGATCATGGGCGCCATCCTCAAGGCGCCGGTCGATCTGCTCTGGTTCGGCGGCATCGGCACGTATCTGAGGGCATCCGGCGAAACCAACGCCGAGGTCGGCGACCGCGCCAACGATGCCGTCCGCATCACCGCGCTCGACGTGCGCGCCAAGGTGATCGGCGAGGGCGCCAATCTCGGCGTGACGCAGCGGGCCCGCATCGAGTTCGGCATGAACGGCGGCCGCTGCAACTCCGACGCCATCGACAATTCGGGCGGCGTCAACTGCTCCGACGTCGAGGTCAACATCAAGATCGCGCTGGCTTCGGCCATGCGCAAGGGATCGTTGACCCGCCCGGCGCGCAACAAGCTGCTGGCCGAAATGACCAACGAGGTTGGCGGACTGGTGCTGTCCAACAATTACGAGCAGACCCTGGCGCTTTCGATCGCCCGCAAGCGCGGCCTCGCCGACATCGCGCATCAGAGCCGCTTCATGACGGCGCTGGAGGGACGCGGCCTGCTCGACCGCGCCGTCGAGACGCTGCCGTCGCCGGCGGCGCTCGCCGAGCGCGAAGCACGCGGCGAGCCGCTGACCAGGGCCGAGCTCGGCGTGTTGCTGGCCTATGCTAAGATCGTGCTGTTTTCCGATATCGTCGCCAGCGACGTGCCGGACGACGCGCATTTCGATCGTGACCTGATGGGCTATTTCCCGGACCGGATGGCGAACAAATACGCAGCCGAGATCAACGGCCACCGGCTGCGCCGCGAGATCATTGCCCGCGTCGTCGCCAACGACCTGGTCAATCGCGGCGGCCCGTCCTTCGTCAACCGGCTGCAGGAAGCGACCGGTCGCACCGCCGCCGACGTGGTGCGTACCTTCGCGGTGGTGCGCGACGGTTTTGCCTTGCCGGCGCTCTATCGCGAGATCGACGCGCTCGACAATCTCGTCGACGGCCAGGTGCAGCTTGATCTCTACCAGGCGGTCAGCCGGCTGATCTATGTGACCAGCGGCTGGTATCTCAAGAACGATGCCGGCACCGCACCACTTGGTCAGCGCATTGGCGAACTCATGGAAGCGCGCAAGGCACTGGAGCCCAGGCTCGTTTCGCTGCTGCCGGCCTTCTCGCGCGAGCGTATCGAGGAGAAGCGGCACGGACTGTTCAAAAGCGGCGCGCCGGAAAAGCTGGCCGGGCAATTGGCCTTGAACGAGGTGGCGGAGCTCATCCCCGACATCTCGCTGACGGCGCGCACGGCCGGCGCCGACATCGTTGCCGCGGCCAAGGCGTTCTTCGCGGTCAGCGATGCCTTCCGTATCCCGCGTGTCGAGGACGCGGCGCGTTCGATCACTCCCTCCGACTACTACGATCAGCTGGCGCTGTCGCGCGCCACCGACACGATCGGCGCAGCGCGGCGCGGCATTGCGGTGGCAGCACTCACCGGTCATGCCAAGGCCGCGGATCCGGTGGTGGCCTGGCTGGAAGCCGGCGGCGAGCGGGTGGCGCGCATCCGCGAGCGGCTTCAGGCGCTCACCGAAGGCGGCGACATCACCGTGTCGCGGCTGTCGGTCGCGTCGGGGCTGATGAGCGATCTGACGGGGATGTGAACCCATTCGCTTCACAAGGCTGGTGCTGCCCCTCATCCGGCTGCCGCCACCTTCTCCCCGTATTGTGACGGGGAGAAGGGAGCCTGTCGCGATCGTCGGCGCCTTACTACAACGCTGACCGTTGGCGAAACGTCGATGACCGCGTCTTTCTCCCGTCACTATAGGGGGAGAAATGCCCGGCAGGGCAATGAGGGGCGGCGCCATGCTTGTTCGTTTGCACCATCACGAAAAAACATGCAGACATGGCGCGCGACGCGTGGAGCAGACGCTGAGGAGGGGACATGACCGAGGTAACCGTGCAGCGTGCGTCCGGGCGCGGCATCTGGGGATGGATGTTCTTCGACTGGGCGGCGCAGCCGTTCTTCACTGTCGTCACCACCTTCATCTTCGGCCCCTATTTCGTTTCGCGCATGGCGAGCGATCCCAATACCGGCCAGGCGGTCTGGGGCTATGGCATTGCCGCGGCCGGGCTGGTCATCGCCGTGCTGTCGCCAATCCTCGGCTCGATCGCCGACCAGACCGGACCGCGCAAGCCCTGGATTGCGTTCTTCGCCGCGATCAAGATCACCAGCCTTTGCCTGTTGTGGTTCGCCGCTCCAGGCTCCAACCTGTTCCTCATCGTGGCGCTGTTCTCGCTGGCGTCGGTGGCGGCGGAATTCTCGACCGTGTTCAACGATTCGATGATGCCGCGCCTTGTGCCGAAAAGCGAAATCGGCCGCATCTCCAACATTGCCTGGGGTCTCGGTTATCTCGGCGGCATGATCGCGCTGATCTTCGTCGTCACCTGCATGGCCGGCTCGCCCGAGACCGGCAAGACGATCATCGGCCTCGACCCGCTGTTCGGCCTCGACCCGAAGCTCGGCGAGGACGCGCGCGCCACCGGGCCGCTGTCGGCCGGCTGGTACTTCCTGTTCATCCTGCCGATGTTCTTCTTCACGCCGGATGCCATCAAGGGCATCCCGATCGGGCCGGCGGTGCGCGAAGGCCTGTCGGAGTTGAAATCAACGCTGGCCGAGGTGCGCCAGCGTGGCGGTATCTTCCGCTTCCTCGTCGCCCGCATGATCTACCAGGACGGCGTCAACGCGCTGCTGGCGCTGGGCGGCACCTTCGCGGCGGCGATGTTCCACTGGTCGATCACCGAGATCGGCATGTTCGGCATCATCCTCAATGTCGTCGCAATCCTCGGCTGCTGGGTTGCGGCGCGCCTCGACACCGCGCTCGGTTCCAAGGTGGTGGTGATGATTGCGCTGGTCATGCTGTCCATCGCCACCGTTGGCGTCGTCTCGACTGGTCCGGGCTTCACGCTGCTCGGCCTGATACAGCTGTCGACGGTCGATTCGGGTGGCCTGTTCGGCACTGCGGCTGAAAAGGCCTATATCCTGTACGGCCTGTTGATCGGCTTGGCCTTCGGGCCGGTGCAGGCTTCGTCGCGCTCCTACATGGCGCGCAGCGTCACGGCGGCGGAATCCGGCCGCTATTTCGGCATCTATGCGCTGGCCGGACGGGCAACCAGCTTCCTGGCGCCGTTCCTGGTGGCAACCATCACCGCCGTCAGCGGCTCGGCGCGGCTCGGCATGGCGGTGATCATCCTGTTCCTGGGCATCGGCATGGCGATCCTGATCAGGACGCCCTATCCGGCGGACCAGCCGGTAGAGTGAGAGATCGATAATTCTACTCCGCCGGCCGCCTGGGGCGGTTTTCTGCGCTTCCGGTGCTCACGGACTTGAATGTCCGCTCCACTCCGGTTCTCGAAAACCACGCCATCCGACTCAGCGGAGCGAATTCTCAAACATCTCTCTCGCCGGCAGCTAGTGCCGGAAGTGTCTCACTCCGGTAAATACCATGGCGATGCCGTGCGCGTCGGCGGCGGCGATGACGTCGTCGTCGCGCATCGAGCCGCCGGGCTGGATGACGGCGGTGGCGCCGGCTTCGATCGCAGACAGCAATCCGTCGGCGAAGGGGAAGAACGCGTCGGAGGCGACAACCGAGCCCTTGGTCAGCGGTTCGGCGAGGCCCGCCGCCTCGGCCGCGTCGAGCGCCTTGCGCGCGGCAATGCGCGAGGAATCGACCCGGCTCATCTGGCCGGCGCCGATGCCGACGGTGGCGCCGTCCCTGGCGTAGACGATGGCGTTGGACTTGACGTGCTTGGCGATGCGGAAGGCGAATTTCAGGTCGGCCATTTCGGCCGCCGTCGGTGCGCGCTTGGTCACCACTTTCAGCTCGAGGTCGTCGACCACGGCATTGTCCCTGCCCTGGACGAGGATGCCACCGGCGACGGATTTGACTGTCGTGCCTGGGGTGCGCGGGTCCGGCAGGCCTCCGGTCACCAACAGGCGCAGGTTCTTTTTCGCCGCGACGATTGCGGCTGCCTCGTGGGTCGCGTCGGGCGCGATGATCACCTCGGTGAAGGTTTTCACGATCTCCTGGGCGGCCTCGGCGTCGAGGGTGCGATTCATGGCGACGATGCCGCCGAAGGCCGAGACCGGATCGCAGGCGAGCGCCTTGGCATAGGCTGCCTTCAGCGACGCGCCCTCGGCGACGCCGCACGGGTTGGCGTGCTTGATGATGGCGACGGCGGCGGAGCGGTTCGGATCGAATTCGCCGGCCAGTTCGAAGGCGGCGTCGGTGTCGTTGATGTTGTTGTAGGAGAGTTGCTTGCCTTGCAACTGGCGCGCCGTGGCGACGCCCGGCCGCTTGTCGCCATTGAGGTAGAAGCCGGCGCTCTGGTGCGGATTCTCGCCGTAGCGCATCACCTCGACCAGCCTGCCGCCGAAGGCGCGCCACATCGGATGCTCGATCTCGAGCGCCTCGGCGAACCAGCCGGAGATCGCCGCGTCATAGGTGGCGGTGCGGGCAAAGGCCTTGGCCGCCAGCTTCTTGCGGAAATCCAGCGACAGCGAGCCAATGTTCATCTCCAGTGCGTTCAGCACAGAGGCGTAGTCGCCAGGATCGGTGACGATAGCGACATAGGCATGGTTCTTGGCCGAGGCGCGGATCATCGCTGGGCCGCCAATGTCGATGTTCTCGACAATCGCGGCATAGTCGGCGCCGGAGCGGCGGACTTCCTCGAAGGGATAGAGATTGGAGACGACGAGATCGATCGGCTCGATGCCGTATTTGCGCATCGCAGCCGAGTGCTCGGGGTCGTCGCGCACACCAAGCAGCGCGCCATGCACGCTGGGATGCAAGGTCTTGACGCGGCCATCCATGATCTCGGGAAAGCCGGTGAGCTCGGAGACGTCACGCACCGCCAGGCCAGCCTCGGCGATCGCCTTTGCCGTGCCGCCGGTCGAGACCAGTTCGACGCCGGCAGCCGCCAGCGCCCTGGCGAAATCGATCAGCCCGGTCTTGTCGAAGACGGAGAGCAGGGCGCGACGCACCGGAACGAGGTCAGGTGCTGGAATGTTCTTGGCGGCGACGGCCATGGGCGGCGGCCTTTCACGGCTGGTGTGGTGGGTGCCCGCGCCGTAGCACATGACATCGGGAAATCAAACTGGAAGCGCTGCCGGATAGTGTCTCAGTTTGAACTTCGGCTTAGGAGTTCATGAAAGGAATTGCTACGATCAAGGCGACAAACAAAACCGCGAGAAACATGGCGAAGGCCGCGATGCCGGCAAGTATGGTGATCACTATATTTGCTGCTGCTCTCTTGCGTATATTGCTAGTCATTCCGCGCCCCTGAACGGCTCGCTTCTTGTATAGGCCACGCCGATTCGGCTTCGAGCCAACAGCATCCATCTTCTCGCAAGATTTTCCATTGGTTCAAATTGAAAAACTACCCACTGCCTTCGTAGATACGATCAGTTGTTTTCCGGGTAACCGGCGATGCTGGTGCGCGTCAGCTGCCAGTGGACTTCGGCGACGTCCGAGGCCTTGAAGGCAAGCACGATCTGGCGGCTGCGGCGCGGGCCGCCAAGGCCGGCGAAATAGATTGATTCCTCGACCTCCGGCACCACGTCGCTGGAGGTGAACACCCAGGTGTCGGCCTGATCGCCGGCCAGGACCAGTCGATTATGCTCGTCCTGCAGCAGGTTGACGTCGGGATGGACGTGGAAGCGGATGGTGACGAAGTCACGGCCATTGTTGCGGATCGCAGCATTGCCGGGCCGCAGAAAGCGGTCCCTGCCGCCCAGCACGTTCCCGTTCTGCGACAGTTTCAGCTCGCGCTCATGCAGGAAGCCGAAGCGCGGGACATAGCCGTCATGGCGGGCGATGAAACCTTGAATTCCTTTCTGGTCGGTGCGCTTGCACTGCACCTGCTGCGGCCCGCCGATCAATGGTGAGCCGAGCAGGTCGTTGACACGCAACGAATGGCTGAAGCGTGCCGACGAGGTGTCGTTGATCGTGGCGGTCGAGTGCGCGGCGGTGGCGCGCGCCAGCGGCCGGAACTCGGCGACGCCATAGGTGTCGATCCCGGCGTTGACGATGTAGTGCTGGCGGCCGGACGACAGTTCGAAGGCGAGGCAGCCGGCGTGCGCGGCATTGGACACGTCGACCGGCGGCGGCAGCCCGGTGTCGGCGATGACGGTGACGCCGCCCATCGACAGGCGCTCATAGCCGGAATGCGGCGCATGCAGCAGTGGCGAACCGGCGGTGTCGTCGTGACGCAGGATAGTGGCGATACGATCGTGGATGGTGGCGCCCATGCCATTGAAGCGGGCGAGGCTGCCGTCCTGATGACGGAAGAAGCGCAGCGCCGGCAGCATGCGGTCGATGGCGCCGATGAGGGCCTGCGGCGGCGTTTCGGCCTGGTTGGCATAGGTCTGGCGCAGCGGCAAAAGGTCGGCGAGGATTTCCAGGACGACCATCGGATTGCGTGAAATGTGACCGCCATCGGCAAGGATCTGGCGGTCGAGCTCCGCGGCGAGGTTGCGGGTGGCGCCGCGCAGCGCCGATGCCGGCGCCGGCAAGGACAGGGCGGCGAAGGCCAAAGCGATGCGGGCGCGCAGCCTGTCCTTGCCATCCGGCATTTCGCGCGCCATCGACCTGAGGTAGCGGATCTGGACGGCAAGCGTCTTCAGGAAGGCGCGGTAGAAGGGGAATTCGGCGCCCTGCAGCACGACAGAGGAATGCTGCAGCCAGGCGATGATGCGCTTGGCCGTCGTGCCGGGTTCCCAGGCGATGCCGGAAATATGGCTGCCATGGATGGTGATCCAGTCGGAGACCAGCGCGCGGGCGTTGGCGGCGGCGAGCTCGGTGCCGGCGGCGCGCATGTGGCGCAGCCAGCGAAAGCCGTGCAGCGTCTTTTGCCAGCCATGGTTGGGCACGTTGATCTGGAATGGCGATCTGCCGCCGGTCTCGACCAGATGCCCCGACAGGGGATAACGGCCGTAGTAGATCTCGAGCGCGATCTGCGGATCGGCCAGACGCAGGTCCGGCGGTGCGATCAGCACACGTTCGGGCGTGCGGCCGGAATAGCGCCAACGATACATCGGCCCGGCACGCAAGCGCCGGCGCGTCTTGCGCCAGAACTCCTTCGCGACAAGCGTCCACAGACGCGTCGTGTTGCTGGCAGCAAGTGCCAAATCCCCTCCTGATCGTCCTCTACCCCGGCGCAAGTTTACATGATTGCACGACTCGTGCGAAGGCGAATTCCATTGGACGGCGCCGGTTCACCCGGTGTTGCCCCCGACCTTCCCTAAAAAAGTCAGCAAATCCCGGCGGTTAAATATTTAGCCGGCTCGGCGCATGCGGGCGGCGAAGAAGCCGTCGAGGCCTGAGCGTTCCGGCGCGCCGAGGTCCAGATCGGCGGGCGTGGTGCGCAAAGTGCCTAGCGGCGTCAGGAACGGATCGATGCCGGCGATCTCGCCTTGCTGCAGCGGATCGTTGGCTATTTCAGCCGCGCCGACCAGAAAGGCGCGATAGAGGTCCTCGCCCTCGAGCGGGTCGAGCGAACAGTTGGAAAAGACGATCCTGCCGCCGGGTTTTACCAGCGTCACGGCGCGGGCGAGCAGCCTGCGTTGCAGGTCGGCGAGCTTTTCGACATCGGCTGCCGTCTTGGTCCATGGCACATCGGGATGTCGCCGCACCGTGCCGGTCGACGAGCACGGCGCGTCGAGGAGCACGGCGTCGAACAATTCCTTCGGCTCGTATTTGGTGAGGTCGGCCTGGACGATTTCGGCGGACAGGCCGAGACGTTCGAGATTCTGCGTCAGCCGCGCGAGCCGGTTCTTCGACGTGTCGACGGCAGTGACCCTGGCGCCGGCGAGAATGAGCTGCGCGGTCTTGCCGCCAGGGGCGGCGCAGAGATCGGCGACGCGAAGCCCTCTGACATCGCCGAACAGCCGCGCCGGCAGGCTGGCGGCGGCGTCCTGAACCCACCAGGCGCCGTCGGCGAAGCCGGGCAATTCGGTGACGGGCCCGGCAAGCTTTTCCACCCGAATTGTGCCGATCGGCAGGACGATGCCGCCGAGCCGTCCGGCCCACAGCTCTGGATCCGCCTTGACCGAGAAATCGACTGGCGCTTCGTGCCGATGTGCGGCGAGAATCTGCCTGGCCGTTTCATTGCCATAGGCAGCCTTGAGCCGGTCGGAGAACCATTTGGGCGCTTCGTCGGTGGCGGCAAGTGCGGCAGGCAACTCCGTTTCCTTGACGCGCGCAAGCGTGCGCAGCACGCCGTTGACCAGGCCGGAAAAACGCACCGTGCGAGGATCGGACTTGGCGTGGGTCACCGCCAGGTCGACAGCGGCGCTGTCAGGAATGTCGAGGAACAGGATCTGTGCCGCCGCTACGTGCAATATGTGCGACAGGGCGGTGGCGTTGGGCGGCAGTGGCTTCTCCAGCCGGCGCGCCAGCAGCCCGGTGATGGTCATGCGATAGCGTAGCGCGGTGACCAGGATGGCGCGCACCAGGCCGCGATCGCGCAGGTCGAGCGCTCTGTATTGCGGGTGGCCGTTCTCGTGGTCGGTCAGTCCGTCGAGCGGCGTCCTGGCGTCGATGACGGCGGCAAGCAAGCGCGCCGCCGCCTTGCGGGCGGCGAGACCGGCAACGAAGTCGCCGCCGGCAGTGTGTTCCTGATCGCCTGAAACGGTGCGTCGAGGTCCTCTGCCCGCCACGCTCACGACCACCGGCCTTTGGGCCCGGTCGGGTTGCGCCCCCACGGATTGGGCTTCGGCGCGGCCGGTTCTGCCGGCTGTTCAGGTCGAGCTGCCTGATCCCACGGGCCCGATGGCCGCTGTTCGTCCGCCTGTTGCGGCATCGGCGCCTGGCGTGGTGCGACCCTTGTGTCGCTGCCTTCCATCTGGCGCGCCATCGCCTGCAAGGCGGCGATGCGGTTTTCGGTGCTCGGGTGTGTGGAAAACAGACTGTCCATGCGCTCGCCGGAAAGAGGATTGATGATGAAGAGATGCGCCATTGCCGGATTGCGCTCGGCATCGGGGTTGGGAATGCGTTCGGCGCCGCGAGCGATCTTGTCAAGGGCGGATGCCAGCCAGAGCGGGTGTCCACAGATTTCGGCGCCGCGCCGATCGGCCTCGTATTCGCGGGTGCGGCTGACCGCCATCTGCACGATCATCGCCGCAAAGGGCGCCACGATCATCGCCGCCAGCACGCCGACAAAGCCGAACGGATTGTTGTCGCGATTGCCGCCAAGGAAGAAGGCGAAATTTCCGAGCATCGAGATGGCCCCGGCAAAGGTGGCGACGATGGTCATGGTCAGCGTGTCGCGGTGCTGCACATGGGCGAGTTCATGCGCCATCACCGCCGCGACCTCTTCATGGCTCAGCCTCTGCAGCAGGCCAGTGGAGGCGGCGACGGCCGCATTCTGTGGGTTGCGACCGGTGGCGAAGGCGTTCGGCTGCGGATTGTCGATCAGGTAGGTCTTCGGCATCGGCAGGCCGGCCTGTTGGGCCAGTGACTGAACGATGGCGTAATATTCGGGCGCGTTCTTTTCGTCGACTTCAACGGCGCGGTTCATCGACAGCACCATCTTGTCGGCGTTCCAGTAGCTGAACAGATTGGTGCCGGCGGCAATGACCAGCGCGATCATCATGCCGCCCGATCCGCCGATCAGAAAGCCGACGCCCATGAACAGTGCCGTCATCGCGGCAAGCAGCATGGCGGTGCGAAGTGTGTTCATCGTCTGCTCCTGTCCCGGCTGCGGTGAAAAGGGGTCGATCCCTGTAAACTCATCGCTATATGATGGGAAAGGCTTGCCCCTGTTTCAATCCGCCGGAAATATCGCATGAACGACGAGACCAGTAAAACCGATGCCGAGCTTGGCCATGACATCCAGCCAAAGGCGCTGACGCCGGAGGCCAGCCGTGCGCTCGCGGAAGCCGAAGCAAGGCGCGTGAAATATCTGGAGAAGGAAGCCGCGACGCCGAAGGAAATCGGCGGCCGTGGCGGCAAGGAACCCGGCCGCTACGGTGACTGGGAGGTCAAGGGCCTGACAAGCGATTTCTAATGCATGTCGCGCAAAAGTGACCTCGGTTTTGCGACAACGACATGCACAACAAGAAGGCCTAAAGCGCGTCGCTTGAATCCGTTTTCAACTCCGACGCGCTTTAGGAAGCCGCCGCGCTTCGTATCTGCTCCAGACCAAGCCGGCCCTGGGCGTCGGTGACCGCCGTCAGGTTGCTGTAGTCAAAAATGGTTTCGTGCGGTGTCTCCATCTTGTGCTGATGCGTCGCGGTGATCACCACCACCGTGGCGCCGGCCGCCTCGCCCGCCTGGATGCCCGGCGTTGCGTCCTCGAAAACCACGCAGTCGTGGGCGTCGAAGCCAAGCCGTTCGGCCGCCAACAGGAAGCAGTCGGGAGCAGGCTTGCCGTGAACCACGTCTTCCGCCGTGACCATTGTCGCCGGACGCGGGATGCCCGCCGCTTCGATCCGCACCAGCGCAAGCGCGAGCGGCGATGATGTTACGATGGCCCAGCGATCCGGCGGCAGCGCACCCAGGAATGCTGCGGCGCCGGCGATGGCATTGACCCCTTCGACATCGGCGATTTCGGCCCGTGTAATCTCGTTGGCCTCGTGCTGTGGGTCGACCCCGGGAAGCGCCAGCCGGCGGACGGTCTCGATGGCCCGCCTGCCATGCATCGTTGGCAGGAAAGCCGCCACGTCGAGGCCGTGCGCCATCGCCCAATTGCTCCAGACGCGTTCCGCGGCCGCGGTCGAATTGAGCAGCGTGCCGTCCATATCGAAGAGGAAGGCCGCGAATTTCTTGCCTGCGAGCATGGTTTTCCTTGAATTGGGGAGCGCTTATGGCGGTCGCCGAACCTAACGTCGCGGCGTCGGTATGGGAAGGCGCGAGGGCCACCTTTTCGATAGTCCCAGGGAACCACAGTCCGTCCTCTCGCGTTTGAGCAAAACCGTTTTCCACGACGATCGAATGGGGACTGCGATGCTGATCCGGCTCGGCTACGAAATCGCTATCGAGTGCACCGCGGCCACCCCGGTGATTTCACTGCTCGAGATCCACAAGGACAGGCAGGCCGACATCAAGCGGCAGACGCGGGTGCTGACGTCGCCTGCGGTGTCGACCAGGCTCTACCACGATCTCCATGGCAATGGCTGCCGTCGTTTCACCGCGCCGGCCGGCGGTTTTCGTATCCTTTATGACGCAGTCATCGAGGACAGCGGTGAAACCGACGAAGTCAACACGCTGGCCGGGGAAGTGCCGGTGGCGGAACTGCCCGACGAGGTGCTCGGTTATCTCCTCGGCAGCCGCTATTGCGAGACCGATCATCTCAGCGCCATGGCGTGGCAGCTGTTCGGCCATGTCCCCTCGGGTTGGGCGCGGGTGCAAGCGATCGTCGACTATGTGCACAACCGGCTGTCGTTCGGCTACGGCTACGCGCGTTCGACCCGCACTGCGGCTCAGGCGCATGAGGAGCGCGTCGGCGTCTGCCGCGACTTCGCTCATCTGGCGATCACGCTCTGCCGCTGCATGAACATTCCGGCGCGCTATGTGAACGGCTATCTCGGCGACATCGGCGTGCCGGCCGATCCGGCGCCGATGGATTTCTCGGCCTGGCTGGAAGTGTTCCTCGACGGCAAATGGTACGCGTTCGATCCCCGCCACAACACGCCGAGGGTCGGCCGCGTCGTCATCGCGCGCGGCCGCGACGCCACCGACGTGCCGCTGCTGCACAGCTTCGGCCCGCACCGGCTCAGCCTGTTCAAGGTGTGGACCTACGAACAGGAAGGCAATCTGTTCAACCCGCCCTATCACGCCATCGACAGGACGGTCAGCGCGCAGATGCTGGCCTGATCTCTCGGTAGCCGGGCATGTGATCCGGCGGTTTGACGCCCTGCGATTTCTGACAGTTGGTCCGCTTCGGCACAGAAGCCCTGTGCCGCAACAGGACGTCATCAGGCATTCCATGATCCCCCGGCTTGATCATGGTAAGCGGCTCGTAAACGAAGCCGAAAAAGTGTCTTTCTGTTTACCAGTCATTCACCGTTGCGCAGCTCGAACCCAAACAAAAACAACACGTTGATAGCGAGCGGTTGGCCGTCCGCCCCGTAGCGGCGTCACCCGGCCGGAATCCTGCATTTGTCCTTCCTGCGGCGACGAGGCCGACGCGAGTGGAGACTGCAGGATGCGGAATTACGGGGGTCTTGTTCACGCGGTTGGCGTCTTCGCCAGGCATCGCGGTGGAAATTTCGCAGTCCTGTTCGGCCTCACCGCCTCGGTCTTGGCGCTGGCTGTTGGTTTTTCCGTCAATGTAACGCAGCTCTACAATGCCAGATCGAGCCTGCAGGGCGTGGTCGACGCCGCGGTCACGTCGACGGCACGCGACCTGACGACCGGCGTCATCAGGGAAGCCGATGCCAACAGATCGGCGCAGGCCTTTCTCGATGCCAACAGCCAGGCAGGCATCCTGCAGGCCGATCAGATCGTGCTCGACAGGCTGATTGTCAGCAGGACCGCCAAGACGGTCCAGGTCGACGCCCATGTCGATGTCGCCCTGTATTTCCCGATGTTCAACATGGGTGACATCAAGCGCGTCGCCGCTTCCACAACGGCGCTCTACTCTGACAAGACCATCGAAGTGGCGATGATGCTCGATGTGACCGGGTCGATGGGGCCGAACATCTGGGCCAGGACCAACAAGATCGGCGACCTGCAGATTGCCGCTTCCGGGGCTGTCAAGGATCTGCTGGACAACAACATCGATCCGAGAAATCCGCGTGTGCGTGTGGCGATTGTTCCCTACGCCGAAGCTGTGAACACTGGCGGTCTTGCTGACAGTGTCTTCGTCGAGGAGAACAACGGGCCCGACCTGCCGCCACCCTTGGATGCTCCGGTTTCGGTGTCGGTGACACCAGCGCCCGACAAATGTGCCACCGAACGCAAGGACAGGGATGGCTATGCCGACACTTCGTCCGATGGACCTTCCACGTCGCGGTGGGACAGCAACGGCAAGGAGTACCTGGCCAAGATCAATCGGGACGATCACATGAGAACCTGCCCGACGCCGGAACTCATCCCGTTGTCGGCCGACGAGGACAAGCTACTCGACACGATCGATGATTTCAGCGCTGCTGGCGTAACCTCCGGCGGCATCGCCGCGCAGTGGGGCTACTACATGCTTTCACCCTCGTGGCGCTCGACCATCGTCAATGCCGGGCTCGGTGCCGGTCCCGCCAATTTCGACAAGAGGAAAGTCGCCAAGGTCGCTATCCTGATGACGGACGGCCAGTTCAACACAGCCTTCGCCGGCGAGCGCGGGGCGCCAAAATCACAGAATGTCGGCCAGATGTCGCGCGACAATGCCGAAGGCATTTGCGCCGAGATGAAGCGCGTCGGCATCGAGATCTTCACGATCGGCTTCGATCTGAACGATCCAACCATGACGGCGACCGAAAGGGACCAGGCAAAAAGCGTGCTCCAGGACTGCTCCACGGCGGACACGTCGTCGCTGAAACACTATTACGAGGCAGCGACAGGTGCGGAATTGAAGCAGGCGTTCGACGACATCGTCCAGAACATCGAGAAGATCACCGTCACCAAATGAGCTTTTGAGCAGCGGGCAGTTCCGCGGGATGTTGGTCCAAAAGGAAAAGGCCGCCGCTTCTTTCGAAGCCGGCGGCCTTCCGTGTTTCCGTCCGTGGCGCGGCCAATGGCGGTGACCCGTGAGGTCGCCTACCGCGCATCTCGCGCCTTAACGGGAAGTCTGCTTCCCGAAAGTGCAATCCGCTGAGGCCACGTTCTGGAAAACGAAATCACTCGACATCGGATCACCTCCTTTCGATTTGTTGAACACGCTGAGATGATGGGGTCTGATTTGGCAAATGGCAAGGCGTTACCCTCAAAAAGCCGGGTGTGTGTCTTTCCGGCCATTCTGCCCAGACAGGCTGACCAGACGGGGTGGCTTGCGGTCCGGGGGCAAACGGACAACATTGGCGCTCTGGCTTCGGGGAGGAAGCATGGACGCCACCGACAAGGCCGCGCGTATCGTTCGAACGGTAGCTGAGACACTGAAGCCGGGCTTTGCCGTCAGGCTCTGGACCGGCGAGCGGATTGGCCCCGCCACCGGCCCTGTGCTCACCATCAATGACCCGGACATCGTCTGGCAGATGGTTCGCCGCCCCACCTTCTCGACGCTGATCGAGATGTGGATTTCCAAGGCGGTCGATGTCGAAGACGGATCGCTGTTTGATTTCTACGCCCTGCCATCGCAAGGCAAGCTCAGGTCGAAACTCAAGACATTGCCGAAGCTGGCGATCCTGCGTGACTTGCCGGCAGTCCTGTTTTCAAGGAAACAGATGACCGCGCGAACCGATCTTTCGGGGCGCAATCCCTTCGTCAGCGGGTCAAGCCAGGAAGCGATCCAGCATCACTATGATATCTCGAATGCTTTCTATCGGCTCTTTCTCGACGAGCGCATGGTCTACAGCTGCGGCTACTTCAAGGATTTCGCCAACAGCATCGATCAGGCGCAAATCGACAAGCTCGACCATATCTGCCGCAAACTGCGGCTGAAGCCCGGCGAAAGATTGCTCGACATCGGCTGCGGCTGGGGAGCGATGCTGATCCATGCCGTGAAGAACTATGGCGTCGTCGGCCACGGTGTCTCGCTGTCAGAGGCACAGACCAACCTTGCCCGCGAACGCATCCGCGCCGAGGGGCTGGAGGACAAGATCACCATCGAGATAAAATCCTACGCCGAGCTCTCGGGTAGCTTCGACAAGATATCGTCGATCGGCATGTTCGAGCATCTGGGGCTCGCCAACCATGCCGCCTATTTCTCCACCATCCACCGGCTGCTGAAACCGGGCGGCATCTACCTGCATCACGCCATCACCCGGCGCAGCAAGGGCGACATCAAGAAAACCCTGCGCAAGGGACCGGAATACAAGGCGCTGATCAAATACATCTTCCCCGGTGGTGAACTCGACACGATCGGCATGACGCTCGGCAATTTCGAAGCGCATGGCTTCCTCGTCTATGACGTCGAGAACCTGCGCGAGCACTATGCCCGCACCTGCAGGCTTTGGGCGGAACGTCTGCACGCCCGGTTCGATGAGGCGATCGCCGAGGTCGGCGAAGCCAAGGCACGCCTGTGGCTGCTTTACCTGACTGGCTGTTCGATCACCTTCGAACGCGCCTCGGCGCAGATTTTCCAGACCGTCGTCACCAAGCGTGCGCGGGGCTCGAGCGGCCTGCCGCCGACGCGGGCGGATCTCTACCGGTGATCAGACGAATCGCATCGCCGCGCCGATTTCGACGCGGGCGGGCCGGTCGACCGTGCAATAGACGCCGAGATTGTGCGCGTTGTGGCGGACCAGGTTGCGCAGGATGGCCGGGTCGTGATCGAACCCATCCTGCGCAATGATGGTAAAGCCGCAGCGGCGGCAGGGCTCGGAGATTGTCAGCAGCAGATCGCCGATCGCCAGCTTGCGGCCGATCCATTCGGTCTCCGGGAACGATCCTTCGACCGGCGCCATGTCGACGACGATGTTGGGGCGGAAGCGGCGCGGATCGGGGACGCCTTCGGGGTGCAACGCCTTCAGCCGTGCCAGCGAAGCCGTGGTCAAAAGGTGGATCGGGGCCTTGCGGTAACGCTCGGCGGTCAACGGTCCGGAATAGCCGGACGCCGCGTGTTCCCTCCGAAACGGCCGGATCGAGGCCGCGAAGCCGAGATAGGCAGAAACGGCGCGATCGCTTTCGGCTCCCGGCGCCGCCAGCCAGTCGCCGTCCGGAAGGGCAACCTCCAGTTCGCGGTTTGGCGACAGCCGGGTCCTGATGCGCGGCACCTTGTGCCATTTCGCATCGCGGTCCGGCCGCGCGATTTCATTGTCGGTGGCATCGACGAGACCGAACATGCGGTCGCCGTCGATGCTTTCCTGATCCACCGAAATCGCGTCCAGGCGTTCGCCGGCGAGCGAACTCGCCGGGTAGCGCCAAAGCTCGGTGACCGAACCCACCGCGACTGTCGATTGCATCAGCTTTTCTTGTTCTGCCGGTTGGCGATCAGGTCATCGACGACGGCCGGATCGGCAAGCGTCGAAGTGTCGCCAAGTGCCGAAAAATCGTCCTCGGCGATCTTGCGCAGGATGCGGCGCATGATCTTGCCCGAGCGCGTCTTGGGCAGGCCGGGCGCGAACTGGATCTTGTCGGGCGAAGCGATGGCGCCGATCTCCTTGCGGACGTGGGCGATCAACTCCTTGCGCAGTTCCTCGTTCGGCTCCTCCCCCTTCATCAAGGTGACGTAGCTGTAGATGCCCTGGCCCTTGATGTCGTGGGGGTAGCCGACGACGGCTGCCTCCGAAACCTTGTCGTGGCTGACCAGTGCCGATTCGACTTCGGCCGTGCCCATGCGGTGGCCGGAGACGTTGATGACGTCGTCGACGCGACCGGTGATCCAGTAATAGCCGTCGGCGTCGCGGCGGCAGCCGTCACCGGTGAAGTACTTGCCCTTGTAGGTCGAGAAATAGGTCTGCACGAAGCGGTCATGGTCGCCATAGACGGTGCGCATCTGGCCCGGCCAGGAATCGGTGATGCACAGATTGCCGTCGGCCGCGCCCTCCAGCACCTTGCCCTCGCCGTCGACCAGCTGCGGCTTGACGCCGAAGAAAGGCCGCGTCGCCGAACCTGCCTTGAGGTCGGTGGCGCCGGGCAGCGGGGTGATCAGGATGCCGCCGGTCTCGGTCTGCCACCAGGTGTCGACGATAGGCACCTTGCCGTTGCCGACGACGTTGAAATACCACTCCCAGGCTTCCGGATTGATCGGCTCGCCGACCGAACCCAGCACGCGCAGCGACTTGCGCGATGTCCTGGTGACATGCGCATCGCCGGCGCCCATCAGCGCGCGCAATGCCGTCGGCGCGGTGTAGAAGATGTTGACCTTGTGCTTGTCGATGACTTCCCAGAAGCGCGACTGCGACGGATAGTTCGGCACGCCCTCGAACATCAGCGTGGTGGCGCCGTTGGCGAGCGGCCCGTAGACGATGTAGCTGTGGCCGGTGACCCAGCCGACATCGGCGGTGCACCAGTAGATGTCGCCGTCATGGTAATCGAAGACATATTGGTGTGTCATCGAGGCATAGACGAGATAGCCGGCGGTGGTGTGGAGCACGCCCTTCGGCTTGCCGGTCGAGCCTGATGTGTAGAGGATGAACAGCGGATCCTCGGCCTTCATCTTCTCCGGCTTACACTCGGGCTTAACCGTCGCGACCTCGTCGTGGTACCAGACGTCGCGTCCGGCCACCCAGCCGGTCTTGCTGCCGGTGCGGCGCACAACCACTACCTTTTCGACGTTCGTTCCGGCCTTGGCGGCGATCTCGATCGCCTTGTCGGTGTTGTCCTTCAGCGGGATCGGCTTGCCGCCGCGCAGGCCTTCATCGGCGGTGATGACGAAGGTCGACTTGCAGTCGTCGATGCGGCCGGCCAGTGCGTCCGGCGAGAAGCCGCCGAAGACGATCGAGTGGATGGCGCCCAGCCGCGTGCAGGCCAGCATCGCGTAGGCGGCTTCCGGGATCATCGGCATATAGATGGTGACGCGGTCGCCCTTCTTGACGCCGTGCTTCTTCATCACATTGGCGAGTCGGCAGACATGCTCGTAAAGCTCGTTGTAGGTGATCTTCTTGTCGTCGTAGGGATTGTCGCCTTCCCAGATGATGGCGGTCTGGTCGCCGCGCTTCTTCAGGTGGCGGTCGATGCAGTTGTAGGAGACGTTGGTCAGCCCATCCTCGAACCACTTGATCGAGACCTTGCCATCGAAGGAGGTGTTCTTGACCTTGCTGAAGGGCTTGAACCAGTCGATGCGCTTGCCATGCTTGCCCCAGAACTTGTCCGGGTTCTTGACGCTGTCGGCATACCATTTCAGGTAGGTGTCATTGTCGATCAGTGCGCTTTTCTTCCACGCCGGCTGGACGCGATGGACATGAACCTCGGACATTCCTTACTTTCCTCCCGAACCAATCCGCCGGCTTGAAACGCCGGCGGGATCGCGGCGACGCGGCCGCGAATTCGGCGGCATTATTACCAGTTCCTCCGTTACGGCAATATTAGACATTGGGTTTGTCTGGAGATTTGGGGGGTTGCGCGGCTGGATGCCGCAGCCAGACTTGCACCGCCTGTCAGCACTCAGGCGATGTCGCTGCTAACTGCATGTTTTCGCGCGGAAAACCCGTTCTCGATCAGGAAAAATCAATAGACAGTTAAGCAACGGCGCGCACAATTCAGCGTTGGGAGGAAAGGAGACTCAACCAAGGGACCGCCGAAGGGGGCTGCAATGCACGACCATTCTGAAATGGACCTGATGCTTAAGGGATATGGCCTGACCACGGCCAAGATTCTTTATCATTTTCCCGATCATCCGCACCTGCTGCAGAGCTACATCTGGCAGGACTACGACATCGCGCCGACGTTTCCGGTGCTGATCCGGTTCATCGAATTTTGGAAGACCAGGCTCGACGGTCCGCTGCATTCGGTTGTCTACACGCACCAGAAGCTGATCGCGCCGAACGAATGGCGCAAGGTGGATGGCGAGTTCGTGCTGCATTAGGGTGTTCCGATATTCGGGTGAGGCCGGCCTGCGAATGGCGGTTTCCTGCGCTTCCGGTGCTCACGTACTTTAAGTACGCTTCGCTCCGGTTCTCGGAAGCCACCATTTTCGACTCGGCCTGACCTGAATCTCGACACGCCCGATCCAGAACGGTTGATGTGTTAGACCGCCGGCGGATTGAGCCGAGCAAAACCTTCCTGGCGGCGATAGGGGAAATACGGGTAGGGCGCGGTGACTTCGCTTGCCGCGTCGAGCTTTTTCATCTGCTCCGGCGTCAACGTCCAGCCGACGGCGCCGAGGTTCTGGCGCAACTGCTCCTCGTTGCGGGCGCCGATGATGACCGAGGACACGGTCGGGCGCTGCAGCAGCCAGTTGATGGCGATCTGCGGCACCGTCTTGCCGGTTTCTTCGGCCACCGCGTCAAGGGCATCCATGACCCGGTAGAGATGCTCATCCTCGACCGGTGGGCCGAAGCTGGCGGTGTCGTGCAGCCGGCTCTCGTCCGGCAGTTTTGCTCCCCGGCGGATCTTGCCGGTCAGGCGGCCCCAGCCGAGTGGGCTCCACACCAACGCGCCGACGCCCTGGTCGAGGCCAAGCGGCATCAGCTCCCACTCATAGTCGCGGCCGACCAGCGAATAGTAGACCTGGTGCGCGACATAGCGCGGATAGCCGTGCCTGTCGGCTTGCGCCAGCGACTTCATCACTTGCCAGCCTGAGAAGTTGGAGACGCCGACATAGCGAAGCTTGCCGGAGCGCACCAGCTCGTCCAGAGTCGACAGGACCTCCTCGATCGGCGTGCCGGCATCGAAGGCATGCAGCTGCAGCAGGTCGATGTAATCGGTGCCGAGCCGTCTCAGCGCATCGTCCACGGATTTGATCAGCCGCGAACGCGACGAGCCATAGCCGGCCGGGCCGTCGCCCATCGGCAGCGAAGTCTTGGTCGAGATCAGCACCGCATCGCGGCGGCCTTTTATGGCTTCGCCAAGCACCTGTTCCGATGCGCCGTTCGAATAGACATCGGCGGTGTCGAACAAATTGACGCCGGCTTCGAGGCAGATGTCGATCAGCCGCCGCGCTTCCCTTGCGTCACTGTTGCCCCAGGCGCCGAACAGCGGGCCGGAGCCGCCAAAGGTTCCCGCGCCGAACGAGAGTGCGGGCACTTTCAGGCCCGATGCACCGAGACGTCGATAATCCATTTTCGTGGCTCCTGATGGTTTGGAAGGGGATGTCAAAGGGCGATCCGGTTTTGCCGGAGAGCGTTACGAGCGGACGGAGACAGGCTCGCCGATCGCAGGGTTGCGATCGAGACGCAGTGCCAGTCCCGCCACAGCGAGTGCGGTAAGCGGCAGCAGGGCGGCGACCCAGGTGAGCGAACCCAGGCCCAGGCCCTGGGCGATCACCGCGCCGCCAAGCCAGGCGCCGGCGGCGTTGCCAAGATTGAAGGCGGCGATGTTGAAGGACGAAGCAAGGCTTTGGCCCGCACCTTGCGCCTTCTCCAGCACCCACATCTGCAGCGGCGCCACGGTGGCGAAGGCGGCGGCACCCAGCAGGCCGACATAGATCACGGCCATCACCTGGCTGTGGATGGCGAAGGTCATGGTTGCGAGCACCAGGGCCAGCACCACGAGGCTGCCCAGCACGGCCGGCACCAGCCAGCGGTCGGCGACCTTGCCGCCGGCGAGATTGCCGGCGATGAGACCGCCGCCGAAGACGAGCAGAATCGGCGACACGGCGGCTTCGCCAAAACCGCTGATCTGCGTCAGCAACGGGGCAATGTAGGTGAAGACGGCGAAGACGCCGGCATAGCCGAGCACGGTGGTGGCGAGGCCGAGCAGCACGGGCGTGCGGCGCAGCACGGCGAGGTCGGCGCGCAGGTCGCTCTTCTCGGGCGCGGTCCGGCTGCGTGGGACCAGCGCCAGGATGACGGCGAAGGCCGCCAGGCCAACCACGGTTACCGCCCAGAAGGTCGCCCGCCAGCCAAAGGCCTGGCCGAGCCAGGTGCCGAAGGGCACGCCGAGGATGTTGGCGATGGTCAGGCCGGTGAACATCAGTGCGATTGCGGAGGCCTTCTTGTTGGGCGCGACCAGCCCGGTGGCGACCACCGAACCGACACCGAAGAAGGTGCCATGGGCAAAGGCGGTGATGACGCGGGCGCCCATCAGCGTCCAATAGTCGGGCGCCAAGGCACAGGCGAGATTGCCAAGAGTAAAGATCGCCATCAGCGCCAGAAGCACGGTCTTGCGCGGCCAGTTGCCGGTGGCGATGGTCAGCAGCGGCGCGCCGATGACGACGCCGAGCGCATAGCCGGAAATGAGCTGGCCGGCGGCCGAGATCGAGACGCCGAGATCCTTGCTGACGTCGAGCAGCAGACCCATGATGACGAATTCGGTGACGCCAATGCCGAAGGCACCGGCGGCGAGGGCGTAAAGGGCAAGAGGCATGGCGGGTTCCACTTCGATGAGGAAGAGCGCCGTCCCGCGCCCCAACCCGAAAGATCGTGTCGCCACGCATTGTGAACCAGACTTGCGCCGGGCACATTTTCTGTGAAATAGATTCACAGATGGCCAGACCCGACATCAATCGCTCCGGCGAGATCGAAGTGTTCGTGCGCGTCGTCGAGGAAGGTAGTTTCTCTTCTGCGGCACGCGCGTTGCGCATGACGCCGTCGGCTGTCAGCAAGCTGATCGCGCGGCTGGAGGCCCGGCTTGGCGCGCGGCTGGTCAGCCGTTCGACGCGAAAACTGCAACTGACACCGGAAGGCACCGCGTTTTACGACAGCGGCCTGCGCATCCTGGCCGACATGGCGGCGGCCGAGCAGGAAGCAGCGGCAGGGGCGGCGCCTCGCGGACGGTTGCGCGTCAACTCCTACGTTCCCTTCGGGGTGCATCGGCTGATCCCGCTCCTGCCGCGCTTCCTCGAACGTTACCCAGAGATTTCGGTCGATCTGGTGCTGACCGACAGCGTCATCGACCTGATGGCGGAACGCGCCGATGTCGCCATCCGTGCCGGGCCGCTCGGCGAATCACGGCTGGTGGCGCGCAAGCTCGGGCAAAGCCCGGTGGTCGTCGTTGCCGCGCCCTCATACCTCGGCACGCATGGCACGCCGCTGACGCCGGCCGATCTCGACAGGCACAACCGCATGGGCTTCGGCTTCGTGCGGCATCTCGACGGCTGGCCGTTCCGTGACGCCGCCGGCACCCCCGTCATGGTTCCGATCACGGGCAACACACTGGTCAGCGACGGCGAGGCGATGCGGCTGATGGCGCTGGCGGGCGCGGGCATTGCCCGGCTGGCGCGCTGGCACGTGGCAGCCGATATCGCGGCCGGCCGGCTGGTGCGGTTGCTCGAGGATTTCAATCCGGGCGACGAGGAGGCCACCCACGCCGTCTATGTCGGCCAGGGTCGGCACCTGCCGGCGCGGGTGCGGGCCTTGCTCGATTTTCTCGGCGAGAGCGTGCGGCTGACCTGAGGCGAGACGGCTCTCGGGAGCCTGTGGGCCCCCGAGATGTCTGCGCTGGCTGCTGCTATGCTTTCGGCGTGAACGGCGCCGGGCGGCGACCGGCTGCCTGACGCTCCACCATCCAGCCGGGATATTCGGCAGGCAAGGCGCTGACCTCATCGAGACGGGCAAGATCGTCGGTGTCGAGCTTCAGCTGGGTGGCGGCAAGGTTCTGCTCGAGCTGCTCCATGCGGCTGGCGCCGATGATGACGCTCATCACGAATGGCTTGGCCAGGACATAGCCGAGCGCCACCGTGGCAACGCTCACATCATGCTTTTTGGCGATCTCGCGCATGACGGCGACGGCTGCCCAGGCGCGCTCCTCGTTGACCGGCGGGAAGTTGAAGGAGGCACGGCGGCCCTCGCCATTGCCAGGCGCGCCGGGGCCGTATTTGCCGGAGAGCAGACCGCCGGCCATCGGCGACCACACCATCAGGCCGAGCTTCTCCTCGTGGAGGAGAGGCACGATTTCGCGCTCGAGATCGCGGCCGGCGATCGAATAGTAGGACTGGACGGTCTCGAAACGGGCAAAGCCCTTGCGGTCGGCGATGCCGAGCGCCTTGGCGATGCGCCAGGCCTGCCAGTTGGAAACGCCGACATAGCGGACCTTGCCGCTGGCAACCAGATCGTCGAGCGCCCGCAGCGTTTCGTCGATCGGCGTCACCATGTCGGTGCCGTGCAGTTGATAGAGGTCGATATGGTCGAGCTGCAGCCGCTCGAGGCTGGCATCGACCGAATCCATGATGTGGCCGCGTGACGAGCCACGCTGGTTGGGACCGTCGCCCATGGCGCCGTGCACCTTGGTGGCGATGACCACCTTCTGCCTGTCGACGCCGAGATCTCTCAGCGACTGGCCGAGCAGCCGCTCGGACTCGCCGAACGAGTAGACGTCGGCCGTATCGAAGAAATTGACGCCGGCGGCGATCGATCGCGCAACGATCTCGTTGACGCCCTTCTGGTCGAGGCTGGCGATCAGGCCCCATTGGGCGTTTTCGCCGGCGGCGCCGAAGGTCATGGTGCCGAGGCAAAGTTCGGAGACGAACATCCCCGTATTTCCAAGCTGGTTGTAACGCATGGTGAGGCTCCAGGTGAATCGTGATGACACCAAACAAATAGGAACGGTACGTTTCGTTTCCAGTGCTGGCACAACGTGCCTGCCAGATTGGCCCAAAGGGCCGTAGCGTCAGCGGCTGCCGAAGATCGCCGAACCGACCCGGACGCTGGTGGCGCCGAAGGCGACCGCCGTCTCGTAGTCGCCGGACATGCCCATCGACAGTTTGGTGACGCCGGCCTCATGCGCAAGCTTCTCCAGCAAAGCGAAGTGAGGACCTGGGTTCTCGTCGGCCGGCGGGATGCACATCAGGCCTTCGATGGCGAGGCCGTGGACACCACGGCAGCGGGTGACGAAGGCGACCGCGTCGCGCGGTTCGATGCCGGCCTTCTGCGGCTCGGAGCCGGTGTTGACCTGGACATAGAGCTTCGGCGCGCGGCCCTGCCTGGCGATCTCCCTGGCGAGTTCGACGGCGATCTTGTCGCGATCGACCGTCTCGATGACATCGAACAGCGCCACCGCCTCCTTTGCCTTGTTCGACTGCAGCGGACCGATCAGGTGCAGTTCGATGTCGGCAAACGCCTCCTTCAGCGCCGGCCATTTCCCTTGCGCCTCCTGCACGCGGTTTTCGCCGAAGACGCGCTGGCCGGCCTCGAGGACCGGGCTTATGTCGGCGGCGTCAAAGGTCTTGGAAACCGCGACCAGCGTCACCGCGCCACTCTGGCGACCGGCCTCGCGCTCGGCGGCGGCGATCTTGGCCTTGACCGCGAAAAACTGCTGAACGGCGTCGCCCATATGCAAATCCCGCTGTTTTGATCCGCGTTTTTGGCCGACGCGAGACCCATATGGTTGACGGGTTTGCCAAACCATGGTGAACACCCGGACCATATCCAATGAACTGCCGAGCTGTCGCCCGCAGTCCGCATGCTTTTAAGTGAAAAACGTCCCATGGCAACCGAACGATACAATCCGCGCGCGTCAGAGCCCAAATGGCAGAAGGCCTGGGACGCCAGGAAGCTTTTCGAAGCGCACAATGACGATCCGCGCCCGAAATACTACGTGCTGGAGATGTTCCCCTATCCGTCGGGGCGCATCCATATCGGCCACACCCGCAACTACACGATGGGCGACGTGGTGGCTCGCTACAAGAGGGCCAAGGGCTTCAACGTACTGCACCCGATGGGCTGGGACGCCTTCGGCATGCCGGCCGAGAACGCGGCGATGCAGAACAAGGTCCATCCCAAGGAATGGACCTACCAGAACATCGCCACCATGCGCGAGCAGCTCAAGGTCATGGGCCTGTCGCTGGACTGGGCGCGCGAATTCGCCACCTGCGACGTCGACTACTACCACCGCCAGCAGATGCTGTTCCTCGATTTCGTCGAAAAGGGGCTGGTGACGCGTAAATCCTCCAAGGTGAACTGGGATCCGGAGGACATGACCGTGCTCGCCAACGAGCAGGTCATCGACGGACGCGGCTGGCGTTCGGGGGCGCTGGTCGAACAACGTGAACTGACGCAGTGGTTCTTCAGGATCACCGACTTCGCGCAGGATCTGCTGGATTCGCTCGACGGCCTCGACGATTGGCCGGAGAAAGTGAAGCTGATGCAGCAGAACTGGATCGGCCGCTCCGAGGGCCTGCTGATTCGCTGGCCGCTGGCCGACGCCATCGGCGGCGAGCATGAGCTGGAAGTCTATACGACAAGGCCCGACACCATTTTCGGCGCCTCCTTCATGGCTGTCGCCGCCGATCATCCGCTGGCCAAAAAGGCCGCCGAGGCCAATCCGGCGCTGGCCAAGTTCATCGACGAGGTCCGCCATATGGGCACCTCGGTGGCGGCGCTGGAGACGGCCGAGAAGAAGGGCTTCGACACCGGCATCCGCGTCGTACATCCGTTTGACGACAGCTGGACGCTGCCGGTCTATGTCGCCAATTTCGTGCTGATGGAATACGGCACCGGCGCAATCTTCGGCTGTCCGTCCGGCGACCAGCGCGACCTCGACTTCGCCAACAAATACGGCCTGCCGGTGATCCCTGTGGTGATGCCGGAAGGCGAGAATGCAGGTAGCTTCCAGATCATCGATGAAGCCTATGTCGGCGACGGCGTGATGATCAATTCGCGCTTCCTCGACGGCATGAAGCCGGATGATGCGTTCGACGAGGTCGCGAAACTGCTGGAGCAGAAGACCATCGGCAACCGGCCGATGGCTGAGCGCAAGGTGAATTTCCGCCTGCGTGACTGGGGCATTTCGCGCCAGCGCTACTGGGGCTGCCCGATCCCGATGATCCATTGCGAGGATTGCGGCGTGGTGCCGGTGCCGAAGGCCGACCTGCCGGTCAGGCTGCCCGACGATGTCGATTTCGACCGGCCGGGCAATCCGCTCGACCGCCATCCGACCTGGCGCCATGTCAAATGCCCGCAATGCGGCAAGGATGCGCGTCGCGAAACCGACACGATGGACACGTTCGTCGATTCGTCGTGGTATTTCGCACGCTTCACGGCGCCCAGAGCGTATGAGCCGACCGATCCCAAGGCAGCCAATGAGTGGCTGGCGGTCGACCAGTATATTGGCGGCATTGAGCACGCGATCCTGCATCTGCTCTATTCGCGCTTTTTCACCCGCGCCATGCGCGAGACCGGCCATGTCGATCTGGCCGAGCCGTTCAAGGGCCTGTTCACGCAAGGCATGGTGGTGCACGAAACCTATCGCGTCGGCTCGGCATCGAACGGTCGCTGGCTGGCGCCTACGGAAGTGCGGCTGGAGGACGTCGACGGCAAGCGCCGCGCCATCGACATCGCCACCGGCGAGGCGGTGACGATCGGCCCGCTGGAAAAGATGTCGAAGTCGAAGAAAAACACGGTGAGCCCGGAAGACATCACCGACGGCTACGGCGCCGACACGGCGCGCTGGTTCATGTTGTCGGACTCACCCCCCGAGCGCGATGTCGAATGGACCGACGACGGCGCCGCCGGCGCGCATCGCTTCATCCAGCGCATCTGGCGCCTGGTCTCGACGGCCGCCGAGACCCTGGCCGGCATCGAGTCCGTGGCGGCCAATGCCGGCGAGGCGGCAGTGGTTTCGAAAGCTGCGCACAAGATCCTGAAGGCGGTAGGCGAGGATATCGAGAAGCTTGCCTTCAACCGCGCCATCGCCCGCATCTACGAACTGGCCAATGCGCTGACCGCGCCGCTCAACGATGTGGCCGAAGGCAAGGCCGATGCGGCGCTGAAAGGCGCTTGCCGGCAGGCTGTGGAGATACTCGTGCATCTGATCGCGCCGGTCATGCCGCATCTGGCCGAGGAGTGCTGGGAAACGCTCGGCGGCACCGATCTGGTCGCCGAACGGCCGTGGCCGATCTTCGACCCGGCACTGGTCGTCGACAACGAAGTTACCTATCCGGTACAGGTCAACGGCAAGAAGCGGGGGGATTTGACAATTGCCCGCGACGCGGACCAAGGTGCGGTCGAAAAAGCGGTACTGTCTCTCGACTTCGTGCAGAAAGCACTCGAAGGTAAGGCTCCGCGCAAGGTGATCATCGTGCCGCAGAGGATCGTCAATGTCGTTGCCTGATCGGGAAAAGACAGAGCTGGGCCGCTTGTTGCGCCGCGTGGCGCTTGCCGGCCTGCTAGGCTCGCTTGCGCTGGCCTCGGCCTGCACGGTGCGGCCGCTCTATTCGAGCGAACCGCTGTCGACGGGCTCGACCGGCAGCGCCAATTCCGAACTGGCGTCGATCGGCATCAAGCCGGTCAACACGCGTTTCGGGCAGCAGGTGCGCAACAATTTGATCTTCGGATTTGGACGAGGCGCCGGCGAACCGGCCTCGCCGGCCTATTCGCTCTTCCTCGGCGTGGGCGAAGCCGTCGAATCCGCGGCACTCGTGCAGGTCGGAACCGACGAAGACGAGCCGACCGCCGGCTCCGTGACGCTGACCGCTAACTATACGCTGAGCGATGCCAAGACCGGGGCAAAGATCGCGTCCGGGAGGCGCTCGATCACCTCGTCCTTCGACAGGCCGCGTCAGGAATTCGCCGCATACCGGGCGCAGATCGACGCCGAGAACCGTGCCGCGCGCGAGCTGGCCGAAGCGCTGCAGCTGTCCATCGCCCAGGACCTGGTCAAGTACGGCAAGACGGCCGGCTAGCGCATCATCGTTTCGAACGCTCCCCGCCTCAAAATGCGGGTATGGCGGCAATGGTGACATTGATCACGCGCGCCCAAAGTCAGACCGCCGAAATTGCCGCAGAGATAGCGCGCTCACTCCTTGTGGCTCCCCCCAGGCAGATTGCGCCGGCGTGAGTGCTGCCTGACAACGGGTCGCTCGTTGCGACCGGTACGATGACATTGCTGTCCCAAGATCGTCGACGATCGCGGCGCCGGGAAGCAACTGTTAACCACTCGCTCCCTATTGCTCGGCAGACGTTTCAGAGCGAGTCGTGAGAATGGAATCCAAGCGTTTTACCCGGGTCAATTCATTGAAGGCAACTTCGCCCGATGACCCAGGGGTAGAGCGTTTCGAGGGCGCGGGTGGCAGGGCCGGTCGGCAAGCTCCTTCAGCCGCGACAGGCGGCCATGATCGCCCAACTCACCAGGGACAGGACGGCCGGCAGTCTGGCATACACCAGGCCGGCTATTCCGCGCGGGTTGTTGATCTTGGCGGTAGCAGGCGGCCCTATATGGAGCCGAGGGTTGACCAGGGGACGAGCCATGCTTCCCCGAAGATCGGCGACATCGAAAGTCCTGCCTGGCAGGAATATTTCTTCCTCGCGCCCAATGTGCGTTTTACGCGTACGCCTGACTACGAGACCAAGAAGCATCGCCAGCAGAGCGACCCTGTCGTCGAACAAGGCGCTCCAGACGCGCTCCCAACGCAGCAGGCCGTCACACAGCCCATCGTTGACAAGGCACCAGTCGCTCCCTCGCTGCTGGCATTGCCGGTTTCGGTGAAAACCCGCAATTTGGAAACAGCCCGGTTGCAGGGCAGCAGCGAACCGGCCGCATCAAGGACGTCGCCGCTGGCCGCAGCGTCTGCTGCGCCGGGGCGTGCCAACGACAAGGCACGACGTGTGCCGTCGGTACCTCCGATGACGGCCGCAACGGGACGAGCATCCGTGCGCATGGCCGCCGTCCCTGCAGGCAGCGCCGCGACTAAGATAGCCAACCCCGAGACACTGCGCTGGCCTCATCTCTCCGATCACGCCTTCTTCGAGGTCATGGCGCCATACCTTGTCGACGTCTCGTCCCAGGCCCGGCCAGTCAGCCCGGCCACTCCGGCGCCGGCCGCCGCTGCGCGAATTGGTATCAGCCCATCGATGGTGGCCGACACCACCTCGCTGTTTCGTGTGATCGAATGGCTTCCGGGCCAGCCCTCGAAGCCTTTAACTGATGTCCAGCCGTCCAACTCGAACGAAGCTGTCGCCCAGCCGCACGTGCCGGCGAGCAATGCGCCTCTGCAGGCAGAGACCGCTGTAATCCCCGCTGCGGCAAGCGATGCCGTTGCCGTGCCAATCGTGCCGCGTCGGGACGTCGCCATGCGAGTCGCGGCCGCGTCCCCACGCTTGCCTCTGGCCGGAAAAATCGCGCCTTCAATGGCGGGGGATTCCTATCAACTCCCCTCCGAAGAGTTGTTGCAGCAGCCACCGGAGGGGCAGGGGTTCTACATGTCGCAGGAGCGGCTCGAGCAGAACGCCGATCTTTTGGAAAGCGTGCTCGAAGATTTCGGCGTGCGCGGCGAGATCATTCATGTTCGCCCGGGCCCGGTCGTCACGCTCTATGAGTTCGAACCGGCACCGGGTGTCAAATCCTCTCGTGTCATCGGGCTCGCCGATGATATCGCTCGCTCCATGTCGGCGGTTTCGGCGCGCGTCGCCGTCGTGCCTGGCCGCAATGTCATCGGCATCGAGCTTCCGAACGAGATGCGCGAAACGGTCTATTTCCGGGAGCTGATTGAATCGGAGGGCTTCCGCAAGACCAGCTGCAAGCTGGCGCTCTGTCTCGGCAAGACGATTGGCGGCGAGCCTGTCATCGCCGAGTTGGCGAAGATGCCGCACCTGCTCGTGGCAGGCACCACCGGCTCCGGCAAGTCGGTCGCCATCAACACCATGATCCTGTCATTGCTTTACCGACTGAAGCCGGAAGAGTGCCGCCTGATCATGGTCGACCCCAAGATGCTGGAGCTCTCCGTCTATGACGGCATCCCGCATCTTTTGACCCCCGTCGTCACGGACCCCAAGAAGGCGGTCACCGCGCTCAAATGGGCGGTGCGCGAGATGGAGGACCGCTATCGCAAGATGGCGCGGCTCGGCGTGCGCAACATCGACGGCTACAATGAGCGCGCGGCTGCCGCCCGCGACAAGGGCGAGACGGTCGTGATGACCGTACAGACCGGCTTCGAAAAGGGCACCGGCGAGCCGCTTTTCGAACAGCAGGAAATCGACCTTGCGCCGATGCCTTATATCGTCGTCATCGTCGACGAGATGGCCGACCTGATGATGGTTGCCGGTAAGGAGATCGAAGGCGCCATCCAGCGTCTTGCGCAGATGGCGCGTGCTGCCGGTATCCACCTGATCATGGCAACGCAGCGCCCTTCGGTCGATGTCATCACCGGCACGATCAAGGCCAACTTCCCGACCCGGATTTCCTTCCAGGTGACTTCCAAGATCGACAGCCGCACCATCCTGGGCGAACAGGGCGCCGAACAACTGCTTGGCCAGGGCGACATGCTGCACATGATGGGTGGCGGGCGCATTTCGCGCGTGCATGGCCCGTTTGTTTCCGATGCGGAAGTCGAGCATGTCGTGGCGCATCTAAAGGCGCAGGGCCGCCCCGAATATCTGGAGACCGTGACGGCCGACGAGGATGAAGAAGAAGCCGAAGCCGATCAGGGCGCGGTCTTCGACAAGGGATCGGTTGCAGCCGAAGACAATGATTCCATCTATGACGAGGCGGTCAAGGTGGTGGTGCGCGACAAGAAGTGCTCGACGTCTTACATCCAGCGCCGCCTGGGTGTCGGTTACAACCGCGCCGCATCGCTGGTTGAGCGCATGGAAAAGGAAGGGCTGGTCGGTGCACCCAACCATGTCGGCAAACGCGAGATCATCATGGGCCGGCGCCCGCAGGTGAGCGCGCCCGACGATAACGGCACCGATTGATCGGCAGGCGAGCCCTTGGCGATTTGACGTCTTCGGGGGGCGCAATAAAAAAGGCCGGTTGCCCGGCCCTTTCTGTTTGAAGCGGTGTGATCTCAGCCGATCGCGGTCTTAGCCGATCGATTGGCCGGTCTTTGCCCAGTCGGCGAGGAACTGTTCCAGGCCCTTGTCGGTCAGCGGATGCTTGACCAGCGCCTTCAGCGTCGCCGCCGGCACGGTGGCGACATCGGCGCCGATCAGTGCTGCCTGCTTGACGTGGTTCACTGTGCGAACCGAAGCCACCAGGATCTCGGTCTGGAAATCATAATTGTCGTAGATCTGCCGGATCTCCTGGATCAGCTCCATGCCGTCGACGCCCATGTCGTCGATGCGGCCAACGAAGGGCGAGATGAAGGACGCACCGGCCTTGGCCGCCAGCAGCGCCTGGTTGGCCGAGAAGCACAGCGTGACGTTGACCAGGCGGTTCATCTCGGTGCGGATCGTCTTGCAGGCCTTCAGGCCGTCCAGCGTCAGCGGCACCTTGATGCAGACATTGTCGGCGATCTTGGCCAGAACCTTGGCCTGCTGCATCATCTCGGAATATTCGGTGGCAGTGACTTCAGCCGAGACCGGACCCTTGACGATATCGCAGATCTGCTTGGTGACCTCGGCGATCTTGCCGCCAGATTTCAGGATCAGCGACGGGTTGGTGGTGACGCCGTCAAGCAGGCCCAGATCGTTGAGCTCACGGATATCCTTGACGTCTGCGGTGTCGACAAAAAATTTCATGGCGGTCTCCTGACGATTTCGTCGTGCTGGGAAAGGCACGTTCAGCGTTGCCCTTTGATCTAGACCAAAGTCGGGGCAAGGTCACGCTTCATGATCGAAGATTCGCCCTTTGTCGCAGCCGCACCGGTGCTGGTGCCGATGCCCGCCGAACGTCCCTACACCTATGCCGTGCCGGCCGGCATGCGCGTGGTGCCGGGCTCGATCGTGCGCGTGCCGCTTGGCCCGCGCCAGGTTGCCGGCATCGTCTGGGATGGTGCGGTCGAGACGGTCGACGCCAAAAAGCTGCGCCCGATCGAACAGGTTTTCGATTGCCCGCCGATCGACCGCGCAATGCGCCGTTTCGTCGACTGGGTGGCGCAGTACACGCTGTCGCCGCCCGGCATGGTGGCGCGCATGCTGCTCAGGGCGCCCGAAGCTTTCGACCCCGAACCATGGATCGAGGGGCTGCAGCGCACCCTCCTGACGCCCGACCGAATGACGGGTGCCAGAGAGCGCGTGCTGGAGGCGGCCGAGGGCGGACTTGCCTGGACGCGGTCCGGCCTGGCGCACGCGGCCGGCGTGTCGTCGACGGTGATCGACGGCCTGAGGGCGCAAGGTGTGTTCGAGACGGTGATGATCCCGCCGCGCCCGGTGGTGGCCGCGCCCGACACACGCTACGCCGTGCCGGAATTGATGCCGGACCAGAGCGATGCCGCGCAGATGCTGCGCGCCAATGTCGCGGCCGGTGTGTTCAATGTCGCGCTGCTCGACGGCGTCACCGGGTCTGGTAAGACCGAGGTCTATTTTGAAGCGGTGGCGGCTGCCCTCGACCAGGGCAAGCAGGTGCTGATCCTGCTGCCGGAAATCGCGCTGACGCACGCCTTTCTCGAGCGGTTCCAGCAACGTTTCGGCGCCAAGCCGGGCGAATGGCACTCGGACCTGCCACCGAGGATGCGCGAACGCGTCTGGCGGCAAGTGGCGGAAGGCGGCGTGCGCGTCGTCGCCGGCGCTCGCTCGGCGCTGTTCCTGCCGTTCAGGGAGCTTGGCCTGATCGTCGTCGACGAGGAGCACGACCCGGCCTACAAGCAGGAAGACCGCGTCTTCTACAATGCGCGCGACATGGCGGTGGTGCGCGGCCATATCGGCAGCTTTCCGGTGGTGCTGGCCTCGGCGACGCCATCGGTCGAGAGCCGGGTCAATGCCAGCCAGGGCCGCTACAACAGGGCGGTGCTTTCCGCTCGCTTTGCCGAGGCGGCGCTTCCACATCTCAAGGCGGTCGACATGCGGCGGGCGCCGCCGGCACGCGGCGGCTTCCTGTCGCCGGTGCTGGTCGACCAGATGCGCCAGACGCTGGGGAAGAAGGAGCAATCGCTGCTGTTCCTCAACCGGCGCGGCTATGCGCCGCTGACGCTGTGCCGCGTCTGCGGCCATCGCTTCGGGTGCCCGGTCTGCTCGGCCTGGCTGGTCGAGCACCGGTTTCGCGGCCAGCTGGTCTGCCATCATTGCGGGCACAATGAGCGTCGCCCCGAAGCCTGTCCGGAATGCGGCACGCTGGATCATCTGGTCGCTTGCGGACCAGGCGTCGAACGCATCGCAGAAGAGGTCCTCGCGCATTTTCCGGATGCGCGCACCATCGTCTTGTCATCCGACCTGATGGGTGGCGTGCGGCGGCTGCGGCTTGAACTGGAAGCGATTGCCAATGGCGAGGCCGACATCGTCATCGGAACGCAGCTTGTCGCCAAGGGTCACAACTTCCCGAACATGACTTTGGTCGGTGTCGTCGATGCCGATCTCGGTCTCGCCAATGGCGATCCGCGCGCTGCCGAGCGCACCTTCCAGTTGCTCAGCCAGGTGACCGGCCGCGCCGGCCGTACCGGCAAGAAGAGCCTCGGCCTGCTGCAGACTTTCCAGCCCGACCATCCGGTGATGCGGGCGATCGTCTCCGGCGACGCCGAGGCCTTTTACGAGCGCGAGATCGCCGAGCGCGAACGGGTGGCCCTGCCGCCGTTCGGCCGGCTTGCCGGCGTCATCGTCAGCGCGGTGACGAGGGCAGAGGCCGAGGGCCATGCGCGCGGCCTGCGCCGCGCCGCGCCGGAGGCCACCGACCTGTTCGTGCTGGGACCGGCGGAGGCGCCGCTGTCATTGCTCGGCGGGCGCCACCGTTTTCGCCTGCTGATTCAGGGTGAACGGCGCGCCGACATGCAAGGCTTCATCCGCGCCATGCTGGCCAACGGGCCAAAACAGCGCGGCTCGGTTCGGGTGCAGGTCGATATCGATCCGCAGAGCTTTTTGTAAGGTCGCGATTCGGCGATAGGCTGCGGCCAAGCCGGCAAGACAGGAAGATCACATGAAAACCCTTGGCCTTCTGGGCGGCATGAGCTGGGAATCGACCGCCATCTACTACCGGCTGCTCAACGAGATCGTGCGCGAGCGTCTCGGCGGCCTGCATTCGGCCAAACTGCTGCTGTGGTCGTTCGACTTTGCCGAGATCGCCGAGCGGCAACATCATGGCGACTGGGACGGCGCCGGCGTGCTTCTGGTTGACGCCGCGCGCAAGCTCGAGGCGGGCGGCGCGGAAGGACTGCTTCTGTGCACCAACACCATGCACAAGCTGGCCGACCAGGTGCAGGCGTCGGTATCGATCCCGTTGATCCACATAGCCGACGCCACCGCAGTCGCCGTCAAGAGTGCCGGTATGCAGCGCCCGGCGCTGCTGGCGACGCGCTTCACCATGGAACAGGATTTTTACAAGGGTCGGCTCGCCGACAAATATGGACTTCAACCCGTGGTGCCCGATGCCGCCGGACGCGACATGGTGCATCGCGTCATCTACGAGGAGCTGTGCCAGGGCGTCGTCACCAAAGCCTCGAAAGCGGCCTACATCGCCGAGACCGAACGGCTGCGCCGCGAAGAGGCCGCCGACAGCGTCATCATGGGCTGCACCGAGATCACCATGCTGATCGGCCAGCCGGACTTCGATATACCGGTCTTCGACACGACGCGCATCCATGCGGAGGCGGCGGTGGCGTTCATGCTGCCCTGAAGCAATTCAAGGGAAATCGCGCAGCGATTTCCCTTGGGAAGTCAGAGCTCAGGGCCGGACGGCGATAGTTCCGCTGCCGACCACTTTCAGCTTCCATCCGTCTGCCTGCGTGCCGGCGAGATTGAGATGCCCGGCCAGGAAATACAGGCGATCGGTGTCGGGGCCCTTGGCGGTGCAGAAGCGATCCTGCAGATAGGACGGAGGTGTCGCCTGGTAGTAGAGGTCCGCCTCGATGCTGGCAGGGCGTGCACCCTTCGGCAAATCGGCAAGCGGTATCGAGTAGCTCAGCGTGTCGCTGCCGCCCGAAATATAGTCGGGATCGTCCTCGACGGCGGTCCCGCCGACGTCGACGGCGAGTTCCTCATCGGCGCCCAATGCCTTGGCGATTTCGAGCCGGCTTTCGACCGGCAGGAAGCCGGTCGGCAATATCCGGTTGTCCTTCACCTCCGTGCAGATCGACAGGAAGCTGGTCGTCAGTTCGCCTTCCGGCTTCGACTGCGCATTGCAGACCGGATTGGGTGTGTCGGCGGGCGGCGTGGAGACCAGTTCCTGATAGATCTGAACCTGATCCTGTCGCGTGATCTTCTGGTAATGCGGCTGATGCGGCCGTTCGCCAGGGTGGACACGGCCGGAACAATCATCCTTCCACCAGAGTTCGCCATCCAGCGGCTCGCCGTCGGCGCCGACGATCACACCGGCGGCATTTGTACGGCCGGAGACCCAGAGCTGTTCACCGTTCTGGTCGAGCACGCTGAAGGTAAGGAATGCACGCCGGAAACCCACTCCGGAGGGAAACTTGTGACCGGCCAGGTTCTTCACCGTCACCTTGGCATCTAGCGCGTCGGCGGTCATGGCAAGATCGCTGATAGTTACGCCAGCGGTTGCCTGTGACGCCTGGTCCAGCATCGCCTGCTCGGTGAGGGCGAGGGGATCGAGAGCCTTCTTGCCCATCATCGGATCGCGCGTCCTGATGCCGAAGACATCGGGAAACTGCTGCGCCATCTTGACCAGGAAGACGTTGAGACCGACGAGCGTGTGGCGGGCAAATCCCTCGCGAACCGAAAGATCCGGTGCGTTGCTGGACTCGGTCTGCGGGAAATTCAGATTTTCCTGGATGCTGGCGATCTTGCTCATCGTCGGCGATCCGTCCTGTTCCGTCGATGGCATGTGACAACCCTGACAGCTGCGCGGCGTAGCGCCGGCGCCCAGCGGAAGCGGGCCGTCCGGCGTGCTGCCGGTTCGATAGGCGCTGAACGCCCATTCCGGATAGGTCGTCTGCTCGTAGATATGCGCCAAGGTGTTGGTGCCTTGCAGAACCGGCAAGTGAACCGTGTGGCACGTTCCGCAGACCTCGGAGCTCATGATCGTGGCGTCGTGGACCGGTTTGATGCCGAGTGCGGTATGCATCGGCCCGACTTCCGGTTTCTCGAAGGGGCCGATGAGCGTATCGGGCGAGCCGACCATGAAGCTGCCGGTGAAGGTCTTGGCAAAGCCGGTCGCGTGCGGATTGAGCAGCGCCTGCCGCTCGTCGACGCAGGCGTTCTGCGGCTGATCGCCGAGCGGTCCGCTGGCCTTGCTGTTGAGCACCATGCGGTGACAGGATGTGCAGGTGATGCCATCGCGGGCGAGCATGCCGTAATTGGCGTGCGCGGCACTCGGATTGTCGGCCGGCCAGGGCGTCGCATCGACCATCTCGCGCGTGAACAATTCGCATTTGCCCGAGTGCGCTTTCTCGTCGATGTGAAACTGCCGTTCCCCGGCGATGCCGTGGCAGCCAAGGCAAACGTCCTGCACCACGTCAGCCATTTTGGGGTGAAAGCTTTGCGTTTCACTGGCCAGCTGCGCGAAGAATATCGGGTCGCGGCCTCCCAGTCCCATCGGCGAGGTTCGCCAGGTCGCCAGCGGAGACAGATTGATCAGGCCATCGCCATGCGGGTTTGGCTTGGTCATGTCGAACTGCAACCCGGTGCTGCCGGCATCATGACAGCCCAGGCACTGGCTCGAGGTCAGGAACGTATCGGACGCATCGGGACCTTTGGCCCCGACCCAGGTGTTGTCGTAGGTTTCGGAAGGCATCCGCGAGACGGTCTCATAGGTCGGCATCTCGCGGACATAGGCCTGCAGCGCAGCGATCACGTCGGCGTTCGGACTGTAGAGCGGCTGGCCAAGACGCGGGTTGGCATCGACCGGCAAAACGACGGTCTGGTGCAAGGTCGTTGCCGGCGCTCCCTCGAAGAAATCCTGTGCGAGATAGTTGAGCGGCTTGCCTGGCTCACCCGCGATGTTCTTGGGCGATGCGAAGGTCAGATTGTCGGTCGCCGAGGCATGACAGTTCATGCAGTACTGGGCGAAGCCCATGTTGGGCATGCTGTTGTTGTCGGCCGGCAGGGCCGGCCAATCCGGAGTCCAGCCGCTCTGGCTGCCAAAGCCGTACCAGCCCCAGAACCAGCCATCGTAAGAGGCGCTGGCATCGCGGATCATGATCGCGGCGCCGCTGGTTGGAAAAAGCCTGAGAGGATCGACCGTCCGGCAATCCGACGCCGGCTCCGAGAACATCTCCTTGACCATGATGGCACCGTCGGGAACCGGCGGCGGATGATCGACCTCGCCGTCGGCGGAGCGATTCTTGCGAAGCCAGTCCATCATGTCAGGCGAATACCAGATCATCACAGGCGCATGGGTACCGAAATCCTTGCCCTGCCAGGCGCCGTTGACCAGGGTGGCGATGCGGGGGCCGGCCTGGCGCACGACTTTGTCGTGCACCCATCCGGCAGCTTCGTCGCGATAACAGTAACTGCCGAGATACTGGTTGAGCTTGTTCTCGTAGTCGCCCAGGGACAGCGCCGAAGGCTTCCTGATCGTAGGCTCGAGCTGCTGGCAGACCAAGGGATCGGCGGGAGCCATGACAGTCGGCCGTTCGGCGATACAGTCCGCGCGTGCACCCTGCGCGATCCCGGCAAGGGCGGCCGCAGCGATCCAGATGCTGGCCAGATGCAATGTCCGACAAAGATCCGGCATGATCGTCTCCGAATTTCGAGATCCTGCCTGCCGCGCTCCCGTCCGCGCAGATTTCACAGGTGATCGTACAACATGTGAAGTTGCTAAAATAAACAAGAAGTCGACGAAAGGAACATTCGAAGCATAATACTTGCGTTACGTGGCGGCAAGACAGCGATCTATACTGTCGAAGAAATTGTCCGCGTATCTCTTGTCCAAGGATTTGTTTCCCTGCCAACCGAATCGGCCGCGAAGCCGCTGGCTCCACGCGGGGAGCTCATATCAGGCGCTGGCATTCCAGTACGCCTTGCCAAACTCCGGCTTTCCGGCTGCGCGCTTGACTTCCTGCACAGGCGACATTCAATGCGTCCTGAGTTGCGCGAGGGGGGAAGCAAGATGGATTTTGCGTTTCCATGGCCGATGAGCCAGGGCGAATGGCTGGCCTGGTCGAGCGCCGTCGTCACCGTGCTGCTTGGTCTTTTGTTTTTCCTGGCGCCTAACCTGGCCTTCCGTATCCTGCGCTTGCAGGCCAAACCCGAGAAGGCGGCGGCGATCGCCGAGGGGCGCGGCAGGATGTCGGGCTTCTATCTTGGCGTCGGCCTGTGCTGCATCCTGCTGGCGCAGCCGCTGATCTACATGACGCTTGGCTTCTCCTGGCTGTTCACTGCCTTCGGGCGGCTGCTGTCGATGATGTCGGACGGCGCCAATACGCCTTTCAATTGGGTGTCCATTGTGGTGGAATTGGCATTGGCGGCGTTGCCGCTCGCCTTCGCCTTCGGCTTTCTGCCTTGAATCACTGGGGTTTCCGGGGCGGAAGGCGGGACTCTTTTGCCGGATGCGACAATAGTGCCTGAAAACCATGCGGAACGACGCATTGCGGTCTTAAAATGCCTGTGCTAGACGGCAATCGACTTTCGGCCGGGGATAGCGGAAGCCGCGCCTCCGTGCTTGAAAAAATGCAGTAAGGTCAAAGATTTAGCCAGAGTTTTTGCTCGCGCCAACAATCTGCGGCCTGTCAGACAAGAGAAAAGACGGTCCGTGGCCCAATCGTCATCGCCAATCTCAGGTGTCGCAGAACGCTATGCGGGTTCGCTGTTCGAACTCGCCCTGCAGGCAAATTCGGTCGCCAAGGTCGAGGCAGACCTCAACAGCTTCGAGGCGATGCTCGCGGGCAGCGCCGACCTTACCCGGCTGATCAACAGCCCGGTGTTTTCCAGCGAGGACCTGGCTAAGGCCATCGCGGCGATCGCCGACAAGGCGGGGATTACCGGCCTCACCGGCAATTTCCTGCGCGTCGTGGCCCGTAACCGCCGGCTGTTCGCCATCCCCGGCATGATCAAGGCGTTCCGCCAGATCGCCGCCGAACACCGTGGCGAGACCGCTGCTGAAGTGACGTCGGCGCACGAGCTGACCGCAGCCCAGCAGACAGAACTCAAGGCGGCGCTGAAGAGCGTTGCCGGCAAGGACGTGGCCATCTCCGTCACCGTCGATCCGTCGCTGCTCGGCGGACTGGTGGTCAAGATGGGCTCGCGCCAGATCGACACGTCGCTCAAAACCAAACTCAATTCGCTCAAGCTTGCACTGAAAGAGGTCGGCTGATGGACATCCGCGCCGCGGAAATTTCCGCAATTCTGAAAGACCAGATCAAGAATTTCGGCAAGGAGGCCGAGGTCTCCGAAGTCGGACAGGTGCTGTCCGTCGGTGACGGTATCGCCCGCGTCTACGGCCTCGACAATGTCCAGGCCGGCGAGATGGTCGAATTCCCCGGCGGCATCCGCGGCATGGCGCTCAACCTCGAAGCCGACAATGTCGGCGTCGTCATCTTCGGCGCCGACCGCGACATCAAGGAAGGCGACATCGTCAAGCGCACCGGCGCCATCGTCGACGTTCCCGTCGGTCCAGGCCTGCTCGGCCGCGTCGTCGACGCGCTCGGCAATCCGATCGACGGCAAGGGCCCGATCAAGGCAGTCGAGCGCAAGCGCGTCGACGTCAAGGCGCCCGGCATCATCCCGCGCAAGTCGGTGAACGAGCCGATGTCGACCGGCCTCAAGGCCATCGATGCGCTGATCCCGGTCGGCCGCGGCCAGCGCGAGCTGGTCATCGGCGACCGTCAGACCGGCAAGACCGCCATCATCCTCGACACGATGCTCAACCAAAAGTCGGTGCACGACAACGGCCCCGAGAAGGAAAAGCTCTACTGCGTCTACGTCGCCGTCGGCCAGAAGCGCTCGACCGTGGCGCAGTTCGTCAAGGTGCTGGAAGAGCGCGGCGCGCTCGAATATTCGATCATCATCGCCGCCACCGCATCAGACCCGGCGCCGATGCAGTTCCTGGCGCCGTTCGCTGGCTGCACCATGGGCGAATATTTCCGCGACAACGGCATGCATGCGCTGATCAGCTATGACGATCTGTCGAAGCAGGCCGTCGCCTACCGCCAGATGTCGCTGCTGCTGCGCCGCCCGCCGGGCCGCGAAGCCTATCCGGGCGACGTCTTCTACCTTCACTCGCGCCTGCTCGAGCGCGCCGCCAAGCTCAACGACGATCTGGGCGGTGGATCGCTGACCGCTTTGCCGATCATCGAGACGCAGGCCAACGACGTGTCGGCCTATATCCCGACCAACGTGATCTCGATCACCGACGGCCAGATCTTCCTTGAAACCAACCTGTTCTTCCAGGGCATCCGTCCGGCCGTCAACGTCGGCCTGTCGGTGTCGCGCGTCGGCTCGGCCGCCCAGATCAAGGCGATGAAGCAGGTCGCCGGCTCGATCAAGGGCGAGCTCGCGCAGTACCGCGAAATGGCGGCCTTCGCGCAGTTCGGCTCGGATCTCGACGCCGCCACGCAGCGCCTGCTCAACCGCGGATCGCGCCTGACCGAACTCCTGAAGCAGCCGCAGTTCTCGCCGCTGAAGACGGAAGAGCAGGTCGCGGTGATCTTCGCCGGCGTCAACGGCTATCTCGACAAGCTGCCGGTCAACCAGGTCGGCAAGTTCGAGCATGGTCTGCTCAGCCACATGCGTGCGGCGGGCAAGGACATTCTCGAGGCCATCCGCAAGGAAAAGGCGCTGTCGGACGATCTGCGCGCCAAGCTGAAGGCCGAGATCGACGCTTTCGCCAAGACCTTCGCCTGAGCGAAGCGCCAGTCCGGATGAGACAAGACGGGATCAGGTTTGAAGCATGCCTTCATTAAAAGACCTTCGTAACCGTATCGCCTCGGTCAAGGCGACGCAGAAGATCACCAAGGCGATGCAGATGGTCGCCGCGGCGAAGCTGCGCCGTGCGCAAGAGGCTGCGGAAGCGGCGCGCCCCTATTCGGAGCGTATGGGTTCCGTGCTGGCCAACATCACCCAGGCAATCGGCGGCGGCGGCGATGCCCCGGCGCTGATGACCGGTACCGGCAAGGACGACGTGCATCTGCTCGTCGTCTGCACCGCCGAGCGCGGCCTGTGCGGCGGCTTCAATTCGCAGATCGCCCGCCTTGCCCGCGACCATATCCGCAAGCTTTTGGCCGACGGCAAGCAGGTCAAGATCATCTGCGTCGGCAAGAAGGGTTTCGATATCCTGCGCCGCGACTATGCATCGATGATCCTCGACCGTGTCGATCTGCGCGAGGTCAAGACGCTGGGTTTCGTCAATGCCGACGCGATCGCCAAGAAGGTCATCCACCTCTTCAACGAGGGCGCTTTCGACATCTGCACGCTGTTCTATTCGCAGTTCAAGTCGGTGATCAGCCAGATCCCGACCGCGCAGCAGATCATTCCAGCCGGTATCGCTTCGGCTCCGGCCGAGGCGGTGGATGGCGGCAGCGCCGTCTATGAATACGAACCGGAGCCGGGTGAAATCCTCTCCGATCTCATTCCGCGCAACATCTCCGTGCAGGTTTTCCGGGCTCTGCTCGAAAACGCGGCCGGCGAAATGGGCGCCAAGATGAGCGCCATGGACAATGCGACGCGCAACGCCGGCGAGATGATCAACAAGCTGTCGATCACCTACAACCGCCAGCGGCAGGCGCAGATCACCAAGGAACTGATCGAAATCATTTCGGGCGCCGAGGCGCTCTAGGCGCGGTTGCGGGTCATCGACCCGCGAGCGGACCGCGTGAGAAACAAAGGACGAAAAAGGGTAAAGACGATGGCGAAAGCAGCGACCCCCCAGAAGGTAACACCCAAGACGGCAGCCCCCAAGGCCGCAGCCGCGAAGACCGCAGCCCCCGCGAAGGCGGCCAAGGCTCCGGCAGCAGCCGCGAAGGCGGCTCCGGCCAAGACGGCGGCAGCACCGGCCAAGGCCGCGGCGACCAAGACATCGGCAGTGGCCACCAAGGCAACCGGCGTTGTCGGCAAGGTCCGCCAGGTCATCGGCGCCGTTGTCGACGTGCAGTTCGGCGATCACCTGCCGGCGATCCTGAACGCGCTCGAGACGACCAATGTCGGCAACCGCCTGGTGCTCGAAGTTGCCCAGCATCTGGGTGAAAACACCGTGCGCTGCATCGCCATGGACTCGACCGAAGGTCTGGTGCGCGGCCAGGAAGTGCGCGACACCGGCGCGCCGATCACCGTGCCAGTCGGCCCGGGCATGCTCGGCCGCATCATCAACGTCATCGGCGAGCCGGTCGACGAAGAAGGCCCGGTCGACGGGATCGAAATGCGCTCCATCCACCAGCCGGCTCCGACCTATGTCGAGCAGTCGACGGAAGCACAAATCCTGATCACCGGCATCAAGGTGCTCGACCTCCTGGCTCCCTACGCCAAGGGCGGCAAGATCGGCCTGTTCGGCGGCGCCGGCGTCGGCAAGACCGTGCTGATCCAGGAACTGATCAACAACATCGCCAAGGCCCATGGCGGCTACTCGGTGTTCGCCGGCGTCGGCGAGCGCACCCGCGAAGGCAACGATCTCTATCACGAGTTCATCGAGTCCGGCGTCAACAAGAAGGGCGGCGGCGAAGGCTCCAAGGCAGCGCTCGTCTATGGCCAGATGAACGAGCCGCCGGGCGCGCGTGCCCGCGTCGGCCTGACCGGCCTGACGGTTGCGGAATATTTCCGCGACCAGGGCCAGGACGTGCTGTTCTTCGTCGACAACATCTTCCGCTTCACGCAGGCGGGTTCGGAAGTGTCGGCTCTGCTCGGCCGTATCCCGTCGGCCGTGGGCTATCAGCCGACGCTCGCCACCGACATGGGCGCGCTGCAGGAACGCATCACCACCACCACCAAGGGCTCGATCACCTCGGTGCAGGCGATCTACGTGCCCGCCGACGACTTGACCGACCCGGCGCCGGCGACCTCGTTCGCCCACCTCGACGCGACCACGACGCTCAACCGCGCTATCGCCGAGAAGGGCATCTACCCGGCCGTCGATCCGCTTGATTCGACGTCGCGCATGCTCGACCCGCTGGTCGTCGGCGACGAGCACTATGCCGTTGCGCGCCAGGTGCAGTCGATCCTCCAGCGCTACAAGTCGCTGCAGGACATCATCGCCATCCTGGGCATGGACGAGCTGTCGGAAGAGGACAAGCAGACGGTGGCCCGCGCCCGCAAGATCGAGCGCTTCCTGTCGCAGCCCTTCTTCGTCGCCGAAGTGTTCACCGGCGCGCCGGGCAAGCTGGTCGACCTCGCCGACACCATCAAGGGTTTCAAGGGCCTCTGCAACGGCGACTATGATCACCTTCCGGAAGCGGCCTTCTACATGGTCGGCGGCATCGAGGAAGCGGTCGAGAAGGCACAGCGGCTGGCGGCCGAAGCGGCATAAGAAGCAAATTGCGAATAGGGAGTAGCGAATAGGGGCAATGTGAGCCGGGTGGTTTTTCTACTCGCTACTCACTATTCCCTATTCGCTAGATTGATCATGGCTGAAGCTTTCAAGTTCGAACTGGTTTCTCCGGAGCGCCTGCTTGTTTCCGAGCAGGTCGAATCCGTCGTCATTCCGGGCGCCGAAGGCGAGATGACTGTGATGGCGCATCACGCCCCTGTCATGACCACGATCAAGCCGGGCGTGGTCACTGTTAAGACCGCGTCGGGCGGGGAAGAGCGCTATGTGGTGTTCGGCGGCTTCGCCGACATCGTTCCGGCCGGCTGCACGCTGCTGGCGGAATCGGCTGTGGCGGTGAAGGATGTAGACCGCGCCGATCTCGCGCGCCGCATCCAGGAGGCCAAGGAAGACGCCGCCGACGCCAAGGACGACGAGGCCCGCAGCAAGGCGGAACAATTCCTTAGCCAGCTCACGACGCTGGAAGGCGCCATCCTGCCGGCGTAAAATTCGCTTCTGATGACCAAGTGAAAGCGGGGCCTTGCCTCGCTTTTTTGTTTGTTGGACAGTCCGGCTGCCTTGGGCATGGGGGGGTGGCCGATGACGGAAGAAACAGCTGAGCGAGAAACAGCCTCGCGATCCCGACGGTCGACGGCACTACATCGGATTTCCGGTGTTATCGGGCGTAGATCTGGCTTGGCTGGCCAATCTCTCACGTATCGCTTTGATGGTCGTGTGGGTGGCACTCGTCGTGCCCTTCGCCCCGCGATCTAAGCCGGTCGGCCCCGACTCGACTATTCACTTCCTATGCCCAACGCGGCGAAGGCCAGTGTCGGACCATCCCGTCGCAGGTGAACGAGATGGACAGCCACGAGTTCGATCAGTGTCTGGCGCTCGGCGTGGTCGCTGGCGAAGCCGGCATGGTCGAACACCGCCGTCACGGTCTCATTCGCCGATAGCTGCTGGCTCAAAAGCGTCGTCAGCGCCGCATCGAGTGGATCGGTGAAATGGCCCTCCGGCAAGGACTTTCCCCGCGCTGCGCAGGCGGCGATCCAGGCGGCGACCACCAGCGTGAGATGGACCAATTCGGTGCCGGCTTCAATGCACTCCAAGGCCGATGCGACGATGCGCTGCGGCAGTTTCTGGCTGCCATCATTGGCGATCTGTGCTGTGCGGTGGGCAAGAGCGGTGTTCGAAAAACGCTCGGTGAGCTCGGCCGTATAGGCGGCCGTATCCAGTCCGGCATCCTCTGGCAGCGTCGAACTGGCTTCGGCCCACAATGCATCGACGAACTGCCGGATTGCCGGATCGGCGAAGGCGCGATCGACGGTGGCATGACCGCTGAGCAGGCCGAGATAGGCGATGCCCGAATGCGCGCCATTGAGTAGCCTGAGCTTCATGTCCTCGAAGGGGCCGACATCGCTGACCATGGTGACGCCGAATTTTTCCCAGGCCGGACGGCCCCCTGGAAAGTTGTCCTCGATCACCCATTGGCAGAACGGCTCAGTCATGACCGGCCAGGCGTCCTCGACGCCGAGTTCAACCGCAATCCGCGCCCGGTCGGCATCGGTGGTTGCCGGCACGATGCGGTCGACCATGGTGGAGGGAAACGCGACCTGGTCCGCGATGTGGCTGGCCAGGCCGCTATCGGCGTTCGCTGCGGGCCTGACATCGCGCAATTGGGCGAATTCGACCAACAGCCGGTGCAGCGTCGCACCATTGGCCGGCAGGTTGTCGCAGCAGAGCACGGTGAAGGGCGGCGTGCCGGCGGCGCGTCGCCGCGCAAGCGCCTCGGCCAGGAAACCATGCGCTGTCTTCGGCATTTGCGGATTTGCCAGATCGTGGACGATATCCGGATGAGCGGTGTCCAGCCCGCCGCCGGCGGCCCTGAGATAGGCCTTCTCGGTGATCGTCAGCGTCACGATGCGGGAGCGCGGATCGGTCAGCGCGGCCAGCACCGCGCCTGGGTCCTCCGGCGCCACCAGCATCGAGGCGATGGAGCCGATGACGCGAAGTTTCTCCTCGCCACTGCTCCTGATCGCCAGCGTGTAGAGCCCGTCCTGCGGCGAGAGCGCATCGCGTGTGTCGACGCTGCGCAGTGAAACGCCGACGATGCCCCAGCCGGTCTCGCCAGCCGCCAGGCAGTCGTCGACATAGGCGGCCTGATGGGCGCGATGGAAGGCGCCGACGCCCAGATGCACGATGCCCGGGATGACGCGGCTGCGATCATAGGAAGGTGTCGCGACCGAAGCCGGCACTATTTGCGTCGCCTCGCTGGAAAGGCGTTTTGTCGTCGTGGCTCGGCTGGTCTGGTCGGACGGCATGAACTCGCCTCGGGGATGGTTGGCAAGCGGCGTAACATCCGATTTCTTGCCACGCAATGGCTGGAAAGTCATCATACAACAATCCATTTTTTGTATGTTGACATTATTTCTTGTCGACCCTACCGATAGCGGCTCTGGGAGGATCGTCGTGGCACTGACCAACGCGGATTTGCTGTTTCCCGCCGACGCGCATTCGCGCTCCATCGTCCGCGATCTCTATGCCGGCATCAAGGATTTGCCCATCGTCAGCCCGCACGGTCATACCGATCCGCGCTGGTATGCGCTGAACGAGCCGTTCCCGGATCCGGCGCAGTTGCTCATCGTGCCCGACCATTACATCTTCCGCATGCTGTTCAGCCAGGGCGTTCGCCTCGAGGACCTCGGCGTGGCGACCTTGGACGGCGCACCGGTGGAGACCGACGGCAGGGCGATCTGGCGGCGCTTTTCCGAAAACTATTTCCTTTTCCGCGGCACGCCGACCCGGCTGTGGTTCGACCATGTGCTGGCGCATCTGTTCGGCATCGACGAACCGCTCGACGCGGCGACCGCCGACCGTCACTACGACACCATCGCGACGGTGCTGCAATGGGAGAATTTCCGCCCGCGCGCACTGTTCGAGCGCTTCAACATCGAGGTCATCGCAACGACGGAAGGCGCGCTCGACGAGCTCAAATGGCACCAGATGATCCGCGACAGCGGCTGGGAGGGCAAGGTCATCACCGCCTATCGGCCGGACGCCGTCGTCGATCCCGACTTCGAGGGGTTCTCGGCCAATCTCGACAAGCTCGGCGAGATCACCGGCTGCGACACTGGCAGCTGGGGCGGCTATCTCGACGCCCACCGCCAGCGGCGTGCTTTCTTCAAAAGCTTTGGCGCGACGTCGTCCGATCACGGCCATCCGACGGCCGAGACCGCCAATCTGTCGGACGCGGCGGCCGAGGAACTGTTCAATCGTGTGCGCCATGGTTCGGATGACGAGCGCGAAAAGCGGCTGTTCCGCGCCCAGATGCTGACCGAAATGGCCAAGATGAGCCGGGATGACGGGCTTGTCCTGCAGATCCATCCCGGTTCGTGGCGCAACCATTCGCCCTCCATTTTCCAGAAGTTCGGCCGCGACAAGGGTTTCGATATCCCAACCCGAACCGACTATGTCACGGCGCTCAAGCCCCTGCTTGATTGCGTCGGCCTGGAACGGGACCTGACAATCATCCTCTTCACGCTCGACGAGTCCAGCTATGCGCGCGAACTGGCACCGCTCGCCGGCACCTATCCGGCGCTGAAGCTCGGACCGGCTTGGTGGTTCCACGACAGCCCGGAGGGCATGCGCCGTTTCCGCGAGATGACCACCGAAACGGCCGGTTTCTACAACACCGTCGGCTTCAACGACGACACCCGCGCCTTTCCATCCATACCGGCGCGCCACGATGGGGCGCGGCGGGTCGACTGCGCGTTCCTGGCGCGTCTCGTCGCCGAGCATCGGCTGCGCGAGGACGAGGCGCACGAGCTGGCGCGGGACCTTGCCTACACGCTTGCCAAGAAGGCGTACCGGCTCTGAACCGGGCGCCAGAGATGCGCTCGATCTGGCGCGCGAGCCTCGTGGTTCTCGGGCTTGTGACCTATATTCCGGCCATCTCGCTCTGGTTGCCGAGCGTGTTCAAATAGGGGGCGACATGGCATCGGATACCGCAACCGACCTCAGGGTCGAGAGAAAACCAAAGCTGTCGGAGACCGTCTTGGCGGCGATCCGCAAGCAGCTGCAGGCGGGCGAGATCCTGCCCGGCCACAAACTGCCGACCGAAGGCCAGCTGACCGAGACCTTCGGCGTCAGCCGCACCGTCATCCGCGAGGCTCTGGCCAAGCTTGCCGCCGACGGGCTGGTCGAGGCGCGCCAGGGCGCCGGCGTCTTCGTCACCGAGCACATCTCGACGATGTTCGGCGCGCTGGCCGCCGACATGGGCAGCAAGGATTCGATCGCGCTCAACGTGCTCGAGGTGCGGCTGGCGATCGAGATCGAATCGGCCGGGCTCGCCGCCATCCGCCGCAACGCCGCGCAGGAGGCGGCGATCCAGGAAGCCTTCTTCGAATTCGAACGGCTGCTGCTTGCCAGCGAGCCGACCGGCCCGGCCGACCTCGCCTTCCACCGAGCCATCGCCAGCGCCACCAACAATCCCTTCTATGTCGAGATGCTCGACGTGCTCGGCCGGCGCGCCATTCCGTGCGACGTGACCTCGCCCTGGTCGACCGAGCTGGTGCAATCCGACACATATCAGCGCGGGTTGCAGCGCGAGCATCTGGTGATCCTCAATGCGATCACGTCAGGCGACGCGGAAGCCGCGCGCGAGGCGATGCGCGCGCACCTCAGCGCCAGCCAGCAGCGCTACCGCGAGCGGCTGCACGCAAGGCAGGTCTTCTATGCCACTTCGGTCAAGTGCGCTGCCAGCGAATGACCCATCTCAAGTCAGCACTGCAATGAGCCAGAGCCATACCGACTACACATCGCGCTTCGCCATCGATCCCGTTGCCGCCGCGGCGATGGGAACCGACGAACTGCGGCACAATTTCCACATCGACGATCTGTTCCAGCCCGGCCGTATCAGCCTGACCTACACCCATTACGATCGCATGATCGTCGGCGGCGCCGTGCCGACTGACGCACCGCTTCAACTGGAAGCGATCAAGCCGACCGGGACCAAGGATTTTCTCGACCGCCGCGAGCTGATCGCCGTCAACATCGGTGGCGCCGGTGTCGTCAAGGCCGGCGGCCAACCTCATGAATTGCAGGCGCGCGACATGCTCTATCTCGGCATGGGCTGCAAGGATGTGTCGTTCGCCTCGGTGGATAAAACCGCACCGGCCAAATTCTACCTGCTCAGCGCGCCGGCGCATCAGGCTTGGCCGAGACGGCTTATCCGCATCGGCGACGCCAAGCGTCTCGACCTCGGCAGCAAGGATAGCTGCAACGAGCGCTCGATCTTCCAGTTTATCCATGCCGAGGGTGCAAAAACCTGCCAGCTGGTGGTTGGCATGACCCAGCTGGCGCCGGGTTCGGTGTGGAACACCATGCCGTGTCATGTGCATGACCGGCGCATGGAAGCCTATCTCTATTTCGACCTGGCCGAGACGGCGCGCGTTTTCCACTTCATGGGCGAGCCGGACGAGACACGTCATATCGTCATGGGCAACGAGGAGGCGGTGCTGTCGCCGGGCTGGTCGATCCACTCTGGCGCCGGCACTTCGAACTACGCCTTCATCTGGGCGATGGCCGGCGACAATGTCGTCTATACCGATGTTGACCCGGTGGCATTGGACGACTTGCGGTGAGCGACCTTTCCGCCTTCAGCCTGGCCGGCAAACGCATCCTCGTCACCGGCGCCAACACCGGCATCGGTCAAGGCATAGCCGTCTCGATCGCGCGTGCCGGCGGCGCGGTGATCGGCGTCGGCCGCTCGTCGATGGACGATACCGCAAGCAAGGTTACCGCCGCAGGTGGGCAATTCGAGGCGGTGAGCGCCGACCTTGCCGACACGGCAGCCGCCGGCCCGATGCTGGACCGGATCTGGGACGAAAGCGGCCCGCTCGACGGGCTGGTCAACAATGCCGGTATCATCCGGCGCGCCGATGCCGTCGATTTAAGCGAGGCCGACTGGGACGACGTCGTGGACGTCAATTTGAAGACGGTCTTTCTGCTGTGCCAATCCTTCGCCAGGCGCGCACTTGCTGGCGGACGGCAAGGCAAGATCGTCAACATCGCTTCGGTGCTGAGTTTCCAGGGTGGCATCCGCGTCGCGTCCTACACCGCCTCGAAACATGGCGTGCTCGGCGTCACCCGGCTGCTCGCCTGCGAATGGGCGGCAAAAGGCATCAACGTCAACGCCATCGCGCCCGGCTATATCGAGACAAACAACACGCAGGCGCTGCGTGCCGATCCCGACCGCAGTGCCGCTATCCTGGCGCGTATCCCTGCCGGGCGCTGGGGCGAAGCGGAAGACATTGGCGACGCCGCCGTCTTCCTGTTGGCGCCGGCGTCGAACTACATGCATGGCGCGGCGGTGCCGGTGGATGGCGGCTGGCTGGCGCGATAGGAGATGACGATGGCTGAGCCGAAGATTTTCGCGCATGCCGGCGAGGGCGGCTGGACGGCGACGCCGGACGGCAACAGGCGGCGCGTCCTCCTGCACACCGATGAACTGATGATGGCCGAATTCGGCTTCGACAAGGGTGGCGTCGGTGCCCTGCATTCGCATCCGCATGTCCAGGCAAGCTATGTCGCGGAGGGCCGCTTCGAGGTGACCATCGACGGGCGGACCGAAATCATCGCGGCCGGCGGCAGCTTCATCGTGCCGTCCAATCTGGTGCACGGCGTCAAGGCGCTGGAGGCGGGGCGGCTGGTCGACAGTTTCACGCCGCACCGGGCCGATTTTCTCGCCTAGTCCACGACTTGCTAAACCAAGGCTGCGAGATCGAGCGCGGGGAATGACCCGCGCCCCAAGGAGGCGCGGGTTGTTGCCTGGGCGCTTTTGGCGCCGCGGTACTCAAGACATGACCGCAGGATGTGGAGCCTGCCGTATCATCGTGAACATAGGTTTAACGCGCCGTACAACCGATGGCTGTCCCAGAGCGGTTCATCGTTTCACGGAAACGGAGAACCACTCTATCTCTTTGTTTTGACGCAATTCTCTGAGGGAAAACGCTACGCGCTTTTCCCGGGAAAACCGTTTCACACTTTTCCTGGAATTGCTCTGGGTCAGGTGATGTGCCGGAGCAGGCTGAAAATCCGCTCGAACGTCTTGCCATAGGGCGGACGCAGCAAGCCTCCCGCGCTTAGCCGCGACTGCAGGAAAACCGGCTTCTCTTTGCTGAAGGTGCGGAAACCCCATTCGCCGTGATAGGCGCCCATGCCGCTGGCGCCAACGCCGCCGAAGGGCTGGTTCTCCTGCACCAGATGCAGCATGCAGTCGTTGATGGTGACGCCGCCGGCGACCGTCTCGTGCAGGATGCGCTGACGGTTGCCGCTGTCGCGCCCGAACCAATAGAGCGCCAGCGGCCGGTCCGCGCGGTTCACATGGTCGATCGCCTCGTCGACGGTGGCGTATTCGACGATCGGCAGCACCGGCCCAAAAATCTCCTCGCGCATCAGGCGCAGGTTCGGGCCGGCATTGCGGACCAGGGTCGGCAGCAACTTCCGGCTCTGGGCACCGAACTCCTCGCCGGCCGGATTGATTTCGGTGACGTCGGCGCCGGTATCGCGGGCTTCGGTGATCATCTCGCGCAGGCGCTGGTGATGCCGCTCGCTGATGATGGCGGTATAGTCGGGATTGTCGCGCAAGGTCGGGTAGAGCCGCGCTATTGCCGTTGCGAGCTTCGCGGCGACGGTGCCTGCCTGCCCTTGCGGCACCAGCAGATAGTCCGGCGCGATACAGGTCTGCCCGGCATTCAACAGCTTGCCATAGGCGACGCTGGCTGCCGCCGCATCGAGGTCGCAGGACGGATCGAAGATCGCCGGCGACTTGCCGCCGAGTTCGAGCGTAACCGGGGTCAGGTTGGCGGCGGCGGCGATCGCAACCTGGCGGCCGACCGCGGTCGAACCGGTGAACAGCAGATGATCGAAAGGCATCGACACGAAGGCCTTTCCCATCTCCGCATCGCCGGTGATGACGCTGAGTTCGTCGGGCGCGAAATGCTCGCCGGCCAGTTGCGCCAGCAACGCCGAAAAAGCCGGAGTCAGTTCGGACGGCTTGACGAGCACGCGATTGCCAGCGGCAAGTGCCGCGGTCACCGGCGCGACGGCAAGCTGGAAGGGGTAGTTCCAGGGCGAGACGATGCCGACGACACCGAGCGGCTGCGCGACGAGGCGGTTTCTGCCCGGCAGGAACGGCATGGTGGTGGCAACGCGACGTTCGCGCATCCAGCTCTTCAGATGAGACAGCGTATGGCGGATGCCGGCGCGCACGACAAACAGTTCCGCAAGGCGCGTCTCGTGCGCGGAGCGGCCGCCAAAGTCGGCGTCGATCGCGGCGCAGATGTCGGCCTCATGCCGCTCGGTCAGCGCCAACAGGCGGTTCAGCCGGTCCTTGCGGACGCCAATGTCCGGGAAAGGCTGCGCCTCGAAGGCGGTACGCTGCAACTGAAACCGCTCGCCGAGAGCATCCTGTCTGGTCTGCAGCATAGCGCGCCCTCCCTGGCCTTGCGGGGCAAGCTTACATCGCAGCGGGTGAGGGAATCCAGCGCGGTGCAGGTGTCGCGGGGGAAGGGACAGCTTCTGTCTCTAGCCCTTCGCCGCCATGGTGCGACCCGGCGATGTCAACGAACGGAGGTTCTTGCAGAGGGGCGTTGTGGTTGGATGACGGCTGCGCTACTCCAAAGCATCACGCGGAGAGTCGTATTGTTCGGTTTCCACATCCTCTCCAGTTCACCAGAAATCGTTTCCGGCCCGGTGTCCGACTGATGCAGGCACAGGCAGCGAGCATTCGGGCCGAGGACCCCAAGCGGCGCGTCCTGAAGGACGTGTTCGGCTTCGACGATTTTCGTCCCGGCCAGGCCGATGTCATGGACGCGCTGCTGGCCGGGCGCCATGTTCTGGCCGTCATGCCGACGGGTGCGGGCAAGTCGCTTTGCTACCAGGTGCCGGCGCTGGTTCTGGGCGGGCTCACCATTGTCGTTTCGCCACTGGTGGCGCTGATGCAGGATCAGGTCGCCGCCTTGCGGCTTGCCGGCGTCGCCGCCGATACGATCAATTCCTCGATCGACCGTGAGGCCAATGTCGCCGCCTGGCGTCGCGTCGCGGCGGGCCAGACACGCCTGCTCTATCTCGCGCCGGAGCGGCTGATGACCGAGCGGATGCTCGAGGCGCTCGCCAGGCTCGACGTCAGCCTGATCGCCGTCGACGAGGCGCATTGCATCTCGCAATGGGGGCCGGCGTTCCGGCGCGAATATGAAGATCTGTCGCGACTGCGGGGCATCTTCCCCAACGTGCCGATCATCGCGCTGACGGCGACGGCGGACGAGGGCACGCGCACCGACATCGAGGCGAGGCTGTTCGCCGAGCGCGTCGAAACCCTGGTGCTGGGCTTCGACCGGCCGAACATCAAGCTTGGCATCGCGGCCAAGCAGGACAGCAAGCGTCAGTTGCTGACCTTCGTCGAGCGCCACCCCGGCCGGAGCGGCATCGTCTATTGCCTGTCGCGCAAGAAGACGGAGGAAATGGCGGCCTTCCTCGAGAAGAACGGCGTCACCGCGCTCGCCTACCATGCAGGCATGAGCAAGGACGCGCGTGATGCCAACCAGAACAGCTTCATGACCCTGTCCGGCGTCGTCATGGTGGCAACCATCGCCTTCGGCATGGGCATCGACAAGCCTGATGTCGCCTATGTCTTCCACACCGATCTGCCGGGCAGCCTGGAGGCCTATTATCAGGAAATCGGCCGCGCCGGCCGCGACGGGCGGCCTGCCGAGGCGCATATGCTGTTCGGCCTTGGCGATATCCGCATGCGGCGGATGTTCATCGACGACGAGGATGCGCCGCCCGAGCACAAGAGGCGCTCGCATGGCCGGCTCGACACGCTGATCGGCTATTGCGAGACGGCGCAATGCCGCCGCCAGGTGCTGCTCGGCTATTTCGGCGAGGAAGCGTCGCCTTGCGGTAATTGCGACACCTGCCTCGACCAGGCGCCGCGCGCCGATGGCGGAGCCGAGGCGCGGATCATCCTGGCGGCGGTCGCGCAGAGCGGAGAACGCTTCGGTGCCGGCCATGTCATCGATATCCTGCTCGGCCATGAGACCGAGAAGGTGCTGGCCAGGAACCACCAGAGGCTGGCCTGCTTCGGCAGCGGACTGGCGCACAAGAAGGATTTCTGGCTGTCGCTGATCCGGCAACTCGTTGCGGGCGGTTTCCTGATGCCGGATCCGGGCGGCCATGGCGGCCTCGCCATTGCCGAAAAGGGCCATGCGCTTGGTCGTGGCGAAATGCCGTTCCACTACCGCGTCGAAGTGCGCAGCCGCGCCTTGCGCGGCAAGATGCGCTCCGCCCAGGCCGCGGACATGGAAGGCGTGGATGCTTCGCTGCTGGCCGCGCTGAAGACCCTGCGGCTGCGCCTCGCCAAGGAGCGTCAGGTGCCGGCCTATGTGGTGTTTTCCGATCGCACGCTGATCGACATGGCCGAGCGCCGCCCGGCCGATCTCGACGCCTTCGCCGAAGTGAATGGCGTCGGGGCGGCGAAGCTCAAGGAATTCGGCCAGGTTTTTCTTGCCGCAATCGCGGGCCACCAGTCGGGTGGCTTGGGCTGAGGGCGACACGCGTCGGCAGCAGCACATGTCATTGTCGCACTCTTCGTGCATCCGACGGGAATAAGCGCACTGCGATTTTTCCGCCGGCTCAACGGATCCGTAAGCCGGCCATTTTCGTGGCCACCTTACGGATCCGTAATGTCGCGGCGAAGCGCCGATAAGCTAAAGATTCCAACAATGAGGCACGGAGAATGCGAAGGGTGAGCATTTGAATGGGGCAAGGTCGCCATCGCCGCCGCGGGTTCATCGCAAACGGCAGACCTCCGGCTTTCGACGCGGACTGAACCGATGCGTCCATACGATCAAGTGGGCGGCGCTTCGTTGGATATTCCGCCGCGACATCGCCGCCATCCAGTCCAAACTCGGTGCCGAACCCTTCGCGGCGATCCTTCAGAAGTATCCGGACATTCCCCTGAAGCCCGTCCGATCCTACCTGACGACTGGGCTGAGGCGCAGGCATCGTCGGGTCGCCGTCGTCGGTCACTATGTTGCGGCGGCGCAGCTTTTCACCGACGCGGCCCTGATCAGGAGCCACACTGGCGGCCAACAGCTGCTGGATCTCTCGACCGCGGTGGGTAATGTCACGGTTGAACTGACCGGCCAGGATAAGTTGTACCGGGAGGCAGAGTGTCGCCTGCTCCTGCGCCTGGGTGGGCGACCAATCACCGAGATGGGCCTTGCGATTGTGGATAGATCGCTCCTGCGGCTCAGCGGGCAGGGACGCGTGCTTTGGATCGGCGCGCTCAAGTCCGCATCGGTTGGTGTGCAAGGTCTCGATGATGCGCGCACGCTGACGAAGGCCATGGAAGGACTGCGACCCAAAACATTGTTGCTGCTGGTGGCCCAGGCGCTCGCACGCTCCCTCAACATTTCCGGTCTTGTTGCCGCGTCCAACGCGGGGCATGTCTTTGCAAATGATTTTGCCCTGCGTCACCGTATTTCGGCAGACTACGACAGCTTCTGGGTCGAATCCGGGGGCCGCCGGGTCCACCCGACGATGTTCGATCTGCCCCTCACGAAACCGCAGCGTGACCCGGCTGAATACAGGCCGAACAAGCGGGCGCAGCTACGCAGGCGTCGGCATCTCGAGCAGGAGATAGCTCGCCGGGTAGGCGAGGCAATCAAGCCTTTGCGCCGCACCTGACAACCTGGTGGACCTTGCGAAATCGTACGCCGCCGGCAACCTGTCGGCAGCCCGTGGCCCTGGCCATCAGGCCCATTCACGTTATGCCCGATACAAAAGCACCGCCACGGTGGCGTCAACCGGTTACACAGGGCAGGAAATATCTCCGACCTTCTGGGAGGAGTGGCGTTTCAGCGTCCCCAGAGGCTGCGTGGGCGTGTCGTCGGTTGGCTGTTAGCGCGGCGACTGGAAGGCTCCACGCCTTGAAAGCGGGATAGCGAAATCTTGTGAAGGCAAGGTCAAGCTGCGTTCTCCGTTCTGTATCGGTGACGGTCGGAGACTGGGAGAGATGGATACCATGCACGGGAGGCGTCTGGAAGTTGGCAGGGCATGGATGCGGGGTGGCCCGCGTGCAGGGGCCTGGCTGAGCGGTGAAATGACCACGCGGCGCCACCTCGCAGCGATCCTGGCTTGCGACGTAGTCGGCTATGCACGCCTGACGGAGCGCGACGAGCGCGGCACGCTCGAGCGGCTGAAGATCTACCGCAAGGACCTCCTCGAACCGCTGGTCTCCGAGCACCAGGGTCGGATCGTCAAGCTCACCGGCGACGGCATGCTGTGCGAGTTCGCGAGCGTCGTCAACGCGGTGACCTCGGCGATGGCGATCCAGCAGGCCCTGGCAGAACACGAGGCGGAGACGCCCGAGGAAGAGCGGATACGCTTGCGCATCGGCGTCAATCTCGGCGACGTTGTCTGCGAGGAGGATGGCGACCTCTACGGCGACGGGGTCAACATCGCCGCCCGCCTCGAAAGCGTCGCCGATCCCGGCACCGTGCTCGTCTCGGGCACCGCCTACGACCACCTTCAGGGCAAGCTCGACTGCGGCTTCACGCCGCTCGGCGAGTTGCGCCTCAAGAACATCGAGCGGCCTGTGCGCGCCTACCGCGTCGAGTCGGACGCCAGCGCCACCGCGGCTGCACCGCCGGCCCTGCCCGAGAAACCCTCGATCGCGGTTCTGCCTTTCACCAACATGAGCGGCGACCCCGACCAGGAATATTTCGCCGACGGGCTGGTGGAGGACATCATCACGGGATTGAGCCGGGTGAACTCCTTCTTCGTGATCGCCCGCAACTCGTCCTTCACCTACAAGGGCCGGGCGGTGGACCTGCGCCAGGTCGGGCGCGAATTGGGCGTCCGCTACGTGCTCGAAGGCAGCATCCGCAGAGCAGGATCGCGGGTGCGCATCAGTGGGCAGTTGGTGGACGCGATCAGCGGACACCATGTCTGGGCCGACCGCTTCGAGGGCGACGTGAGTGACATCTTCGAGCTGCAGGACAAGGTGACCGAGAGCGTCGTCGGCGCTGTCGAGCCGAGCATCCGGCTGCAGGAGATCAAGCAGGCGCGCATGAAGCCGACCGACTACATCAGCGCCTACGACCTCTACCTACGCGCGCTGCCGCGCTTCTACAGCATGACGCGCGAAGGCTTTGCCGACGTGCGCCGGCTCATCAACGAGGCGCTCAGTATCGACCCTGGCTTCAACTTGGCAAAGGGACTCGGCGCCTATATCCGCAGCCTGTCCGTGAGCCAGTGCTGGCACGAGCCCGACGATGTCCGAGTCGCCGTGCGCATGGCGCGCGAGGTCCTGGCGGAAGCGCGCGACGACCCCACGAGCCTGCGCTTCGCCGCGCAGGTGATCGCCTACAGCGCGAAGGATTACGAGATGGCGCTGGGCGCGATCGAACGATCCCTGCTGCTCAACCCAAATTCGGCGCAGGGCCATACCGGCAGCGGCTGGGTGAACGCACATGCCAGCCGCCCGCTCGTCGCGATCGAGCACTTTCATAGGGCAATGCGGCTGAGCCCGGTCGACCCCGAGAAGGGCATCGCGCTCTCCGGCATCGGAATGAGCTACCTGATGCTCGAGCGCTACGAGGAAGCGCTGGCATGGGGAGAACGCGCCCTGCACGAGATGCCGAACTACGGCTCCTCGCACCGGGTGGTGATCATGGCGCTGGTCAAACTCAACCGGCTGGACCAGGCGCAGGCAGCGGCGCGGCGGCTGATGGAGGCGTTTCCGACCTTCACGCTCACCCTGCAGAGACAGATCAACCCGTGGCTGGACAAGGTGTTCGCCGAGCGTTACGTCGAGGCGCTGGGCATCTCCGGCGTGCCGGAGTGATCGTCGAGCCCGCTTGTCCGCGGGATGAGCGCGTAGAGCAGCCGTGAACAGCCGGCGAGCTCTCTGTTGGGCTCGCGTCGAACTTCCGCGGGGCACCGCCCGGGAACAGCGTCGCCTCGATGCTGACCTGAAATCAGGCCGCGCGCTTGCAGATTTCAGTCCGCTTCATGCCGCTTTTGCGAGCAGTGATCTTGGCGATCAGCTTGTCCAAGGGGCCGCGCTTTTCGGAAACGATGAAGAGATAATCGCGGCCTGGCCAATTCATCGCCGCGCGCGCGATCTGCTCGCGCCACCATGCTGGCGGCTTGATAGTCACGTGCGCATTCCAGCCATTCGGGAGTGTCTTCTGCGCCGGATAGGACGCAATGTTGGCGAATACGAATTTCTCGCCATAGCCAAACATTTCGCTGAGCACCCATGGAATATCTTCTTCCGGAATGTGCTCCAGTACGTCGGTCGAGATCACACCGTCGAAGCGGCCCTGCGGCAATTGCGAATATTCTGACACACCGGGGTCGTAGAATGTGACACAGCTGACACCCTAGTAATCATGCACGCGGTCAATCGTTTTGCCATTCGGCAAGGTTACGGAAGCCTGCTTGTGAATGACGGCTTTGCCACTGCCGTAATCGAGTAGGGTGTGTGCGCCTGACCCTTGCACAAGCGCGCGAATCGTCTCGATGAAGGGCAGCAGGCTGTTGCCCGCGAACAAGGTCTCCGCTGGTTCCCCGGCGCTCGGCAGACCTGCGGCGTGGATGTCGGAATAGATGCGCTGCAACTCAAGGAAGCGCGCGCTGGGGTTCTGGCGCTGCTTCACCCGCGCAAAATTCGGGCAGGTGCAAGTGCGTTGGTCTCCTCCTCGCGTGGCTGTGCTTTCGTCATCATAGTCGGTGAGGGGAGCATCACTGTCTTCTGTCTCGGACTGGATCCGCTTCTATGGCCGCGTGACGCGGTTTCTGACGACGGCGCGGTCATAACTTTCACCTTGGGGGGCTAGTCGTGACATCGGCGCGGACGGGGCGTGATGGCGACCCGACGCTTCACCCTAAAGAAGGCAGATCACCGGGGCCTTACCGCATACTTACGGTTTGGTAAGAACCGTCGTCGTTCATTTGTCTGTCCGTGCTCCAGAGCAGGAAATCCCGCGCCGGTAACTCGCTGGAGCTACATGCGAGAGAGATATTTACCGAAGAGGGTCTTCGGCCGCTGACGGATTTCCAGTACAAACCGGTAGTCGAGGGAGGCATGTCCAGCGCCGGTAGGCTCTTCGACCGCCTCGACCAAGCTGTCCTCGCAAAGCATTTTCATTCGCCAGGGCGTGCGCCGCGAGTTGGGGCTTGGCTCATACGGCAATGCTTCAGGCAAGATCAGCTTGGCCGATGCGCGCAGCCGGGCCGACGAGGCGCGAGAGATTATCAAACACGGCGGCGACAGCGCGCGCCGTGACTGTGCTGAAGGGCCTTCAGGCAAAGCGGCTGTCAGACTACGTGTTTCCAGGCGCCGCGCCGAAAAGGCCGCTGTCCAACATGGCGATGACCGCAGTCATCCGCCGCATGGAAAAGGGCGAGTTCACAGTGCATGGCTTCCGGTCCAGCTTCCGCGATTGGGCCGGCGACGCGACGAACTTCCCGCGCGATGTCGCCGAGATGGCGCTGGCCCACAAGGTCGGCGACGAGGTCGAGCAGGCATACCGCCGCGGTTCGGCATTGGCGAAGCGCAAGAAGCTGATGGATGCTTGGGCGGCTTATGTGTCGACCACGAAAGGCGGCCAGAACATCGTCCGCCTTCAGAGGCAGTCATGACTGGCGACGATGATCAGATTCGCGATCTTCGTGATCGCCTTGCACGACGACTTGAAAAGACCTCAAGCGCCGAGAAGCTCAAGGGTGGCGGCTTTTGGGTAGGCGATGTTGCCGGTGAACGACAAGTTTACGACGACTTGGCAGCCGGGCGCCTGCAATGGCTGCAAGCAAATCGGATGGCGCGTCAGGGTATCAAGGCATTAGAAAATAGCGACTATGACATGGTAATGCTTTGCGCCTGGGCCCGCCACCGATTGCTACATCGCGGCCCTCGAAATACGAGTCAGACCGTCAGACTTGAACGTTTTAGGACGATCTTCTGCTTGCCGTGGTCGTCCCCAAAAGAAATAAAATCCCCGCGCGATTTTTCGCCTCTCAAATCGTGATTATTCACTCAGTCACACGCAACAAAGGCGACGTTGGCAACACTACTGGCCATCTCGCCGCAGAGCGAAAGGTGGCTGACCATGGACGGCGAAGCTGTTCTGATTTCTATCAAAGAGGCGGCTCGGATTACCAGCCTCTCCAGAACTTCAATCAACGAGAAGCGCTCGACTGGCAAATTCCCACAACCGGTTCCACTCGGCGACAAGCGCATCGCCTTCGTTAAGTCCGAAGTCGAGCAGTGGATCCGGGAGCGGATTGCGGCCCGGCGGCGCGAGGCGGCATGATGGACCAGTCCGACCTTCAGCCCGACGAGGCCGTGCGAGCTGCTGCCGAATACCTGGCGGGTCCGCGCGAGCGAACGGGCCAGCCCTGCGTTCCTGAATTGAAGACCCGCTACGGATTGACGACTTTGGAGGCGATTAGGCTTGCCAACGCGATACGACTGGCGAGGGCACACTGATGGCTTCAGAAAAGCGAAAACCCGCCGCAGGGCAGGCGGCGGGCTCATCGGGGATGTCGCCAGGAGGGGACCGGATCGACGGATGCGACCATACCGCATCCGCGCTCGTTGTTCAAGAAAACAGCGGTAATAGCGTCGGATTGTCAACAAATTATGGTGCAATCGCACTCGATCGTATGGAGGCCGCGCCATGACCGAGCAAATTCAACCGGGATTGAAAAAAGGTCGCGGCATGGCGCAAGCCTCGCTCGACCTGATTGGGGCGATGCACAAGATCGCCGAGGAGATGCAGCCGATCACCGGTCGACGTCGGCTACAAACTATTCACGGCCGGCCTTATCCCATCGATGTCGACCAACGACATGGCCAAGGTCTATCGCCTTCTGCGCACCGCGCGAGAACAGGGCGACATTCCGTGGGACTGGATCGTTGACGAGACCAGGGAACTAGAGCGGGTTTCGACCTGGGACGACCCTGCCCAATATGCCCGCGCGGTGGCACTGTCCTATCGTCGTGACTTCTGGAATCAGCAGCCGTATCGCGTCGAAGTGTGTCAGAGAAGGGGACCGTTCGCGGCGTCCTAAAGCCGGTGCTCGATCACTTCGCAGTCGGCTTCCGCGTCATGCATGGTTTCGCCAGTGCAACCACCGTCAACGACATTGCGACAGATGATGACGGGCGCCCGCTAATCGTTCTGTACGCCGGCGACTACGACCCGAGCGGCATGTACATGTCAGAGGAAGACCTACCGCGGCGCCTCGCCGAGTATGGTGGCTCCCACGTCAGGTTCCGGCGCATAGCGTTGACCCTCGATCAGTTGGAGCCCCAGGATGGCCATAAGCTCGATAGCTTGTGCTTCGGTAATGCCAGTTTCTGCCATCAGGCGTCGCACTACTGTAAAGGCTTGAACGGCGCTCGGCGGCGTTGCTACGGTTTGAATCATGTTGGATGTACCTTCCAACTGACCCAACGGTAGCCGACACGGAATGGTTCCGTTGGCGCTACCCAGCCGCGGTAGGTCGCACCGGTCCGGTGGTGTTCCACTGGATGAACTGGACTTCCTTGCCAGCCACCTCCCGCAGCTTTCAACAGCGCCTCATGCAGGATCCGCGTTGACCGGTAGTGATCGCAGCTAGGCGATATCAGCGGCTTGACGATGCTGATGTGAAGCGCCTCCGCTGCCGTCAGGAAGCGATCGATTTCAGCCTGTGAAAGTTGCTTGGAAGGTTTGGTTCTGGCCATAGTAGCGAACTCCGTTGAAGGGCGCCGCAACGGGGAGGATTATATTCCTGATTCAGCTTCGCTTGCCATCATGGGGGGCTCGCGATCCTTTTGGTCAGTTCCCGTCAGGTGTTCCTAACGTTTCGCGACAGTTCATTTCGGGCTCGCGGCAATCGACTGATCCTACGCAACGCA